>CAZZVZ010000360.1:0-4046 GCA_964657655.1 Gammaproteobacteria bacterium
TGTGCGGCGCCGATGAAGACCATATGCCGCCGTGCGAGCAGATTTCAACCAGACGGCCGATGAACCAGGCGGCGCGCTGTCATCACGTCAGTGAGCAACCACTCACTTACGCGATAACAAATGCCGCCCGAGGAGCCGCCGCAGGGCCGCAAAGGAAGGAGAATTCGGGAATCAGCCGCGAAGGCGGCCAGCGAGCGTGTGACGGTTAGAAGCGGCGGCGCTCGATACTTGCGACTTCGTGCAGCCCCATCACCGCGAGCAGCGCGGCGACCAGGTTGCTGACCTCACGAAACTCGATCGACTTGTTCGACGACTGGGCGCCGACCGCCCAGTTGAGCAGCACGCCGGCCGCGGTGAAGTCGACGCGCCGCAACCGGGTGCAATCCACCACGATCTTGCGGTGCTCGGCGGTGAAATTGGACAGTCTTTGCAGTTCGAGCTCGGCCTTGCCAAGCAGGTCACCGGACAGCGCCACCGCATCGCCGGCCAGTTCCATGGCATCAAGCGGCTCGACCGCGGCAACCGCGACTTCGACCACCGGCGCTGGCGCATCGCCGAGGCGGAACTTGGTCGAGGGTGGCTCCCAGGACGGTGGCGAGACCTCGTAGGTGACGCAGTAATCGATGCTGGTCTCCTCAAAGGCAGCCTGCCGTCCGAGGATGCGGTACATCTCGAGCAGCAGCATCCAGACCGCATTGGACGCGTCGCGGCGTCCGACCTCGAGTCCGGCCATGAGTTTTTCGACCAGGTTTTCCGCACCTTCGATGACCACCTCGTGGTTCGACTTCTGGAAGGCTGCAAAGACGCGCAGAATCAGGTCGGCGCCGCTGGCCTCGGCGCTGGTGACCGGACCGAAATTCAGGTGCAGCACAGGATTCTTCTGGGCCAGTTTCTTGAGCTGGTCGAGCTGGGCTACGATGCCGCTCGACAGCGCACCCTTGAAGGCGACGCCGGCCCGGCCCGGCGCACCAGGCGGGGGCGCGGGCGGTGGTGCTGCCACCGGCACCTCCTTGAGCTCCGACCAGTTGGGGGACGAGGTCTCAAAGCGGATGGCGTAATCGATCGCCAGATTCTCGAATTCAGCGCGCTTGCCAAGCACCTGATAGAGCTCGAACAACATCAGCCACGCCTGGGTATTGGCGAAGCCCGAACTGTCAGCGCGCACGGCATCGGACAGCACGGCAACCGCTGGCAGCGGCTGACCGTTGGCGTACAGGATGGCGGCCTCTTCAATGGCAGGGCTCGAGGCCGAATCACTGATCTCCATGGCGTTGGCGAGGATCGAGTCGCCAAGCAGGATGTCGGTGGTCTGACCGAGCGAGGGCAAGGTGGTCGAACCGCCGTCGGGCCGCTTGCTGCGTTTCTTCTGCGGCTCGGGGATGGGCGCGGCTGGCGGACGCTGGGGCGCAGCCTTGGCGCCCGGCTGCGTTGGCCGCGGCGTGAAGTCGAGGCTCATCTCAGACTCGATCTTGTCGATCTTCTCGGCAGTCGCGCGCGCCAGTTCGCGCGCGTTGGCGGGCGGCGTCTGGCGCTGGCCACTGGGCTGATTGAGCGGTGCCTGGGTCGGCAGATTGGTGGGCGTCCCGGTCCGGGTGTCGGCCGCGATGGAAGGTGACGGCGCAGGCGCAGGTGCCGAAGGCCCCGGAGGGTTCGGTCGCGGTGCCTTGGTTGGCACCTCCTTGTCTTTCTTTTTGCCAAACAGCGTCGAAAAGACCAAGACGTCCTCGAAATCAGGCGAAATCTGCGGTGCAGGGCATTGATTTGCCGCAGCGTACAAGGGCCACGTTCAGTCTAGCATGCCCCTACCCAATGGCTGGACAGTCGTGTCCTGAAAAGCAAGCGGCGCGCCTGATGACTATCGGCGCGCCGCGCAGGACCTGTAGCAGCCCGAAATAGAAGATAAAACCGGATGTTGCGCTTGGGGCTACTCGCCGTACATCTTTTGCTTCATCTCGCGCCGCTCTTGTGCCTCGAGTGACAAAGTCGCGGTCGGGCGGGCCAACAGGCGCGGGATGCCGATCGGATCGCCAGTTTCCTCGCAATATCCGTAGTCACCCGAATCGATGCGCACGATCGACTGCTGGATCTTCTTGAGCAGCTTGCGCTCGCGGTCACGCGTGCGCAGTTCGAGCGCGTGCTCTTCCTCGATGGTGGCGCGGTCAGCCGGATCCGGCACGATAATGGTTTCGCGCAGATGCTCGGTGGTTTCCCCGGCATTCTTCAGGATTTCCTGTTCCATGTCCTGCAGGCGGTTACGGAAGAACGCCAGTTGCGCGGCGTTCATGTAATCCTTTTCGGGCGCCTTCAGGATCTCGGCTTCGCTCAACAGCTTCGGGGCACCGTTCTTGGCGGTCACTGCGACATCGCTTTCCGCGTCACTGCTCACGGGCTTGGCGACGACTTTAGGCGCCGGCTTCTTGACCGCTTGAGCTGCGCTAGTTTTGGCTCCCATGCTTTCCCTCTGTGCTTTCTTAGACGAGGCAATGCTCAAGACCCTTCTTGATGGTGTCTTGAGGCAGATTGCGCCCGATAAAAATCATTCTACTCGATCGTTTCTCGTCCGGGCTCCAGGCCCTTCCGAGGTCGCTTCCCATCAACATATGCACGCCTTGAAACACCACCCGACGGTCGGCACCGTCGAGCCACAACACTCCTTTATAGCGCAGCAGGTCAGTGCCATAGACCTGGACGACAGCGGACAGGAATTCCTCAAGCTGGGCCGGCGCGAAGGGCCGCTCGGCATTAAACACGAACGCCTTGATCGCGTCATCATGAACATGGCCATGATGATGCCCATGCTCGTGGCCGTGGTGATGCTCGCCGTCTGCGTGGTTTTGCTCATCATGGTCGTGCGCATCTGGATGCGCCTCATCCAGAAAATGCGGGTCGATATCGAGCACCGAGGAAAGATTGAATCCCCGGATATCGAGAATCTCGTCAATCGGCGTCTGGCCGAAGTGAACCGGCGTGATCGGCGCGCGCGGATTCATATGCATCAGGCGCGCCGACAAGGCGCTGCGCTGTTCCTCCGAGACCAGATCGACCTTGGACATTAACAGCCGGTCGGCAAAGCCGACCTGGTTCTGTGCCTCGGGCTGACTGTTGAGCGTCTCCTCGGCGTGCTTGGCATCGACCACGGTAATGACCGCGTCAAGCAGGTACTTCTCGGCCACTTCTTCGTCCATGAAGAAGGTCTGCGTCACGGGACCCGGATTGGCCATGCCGGTGGTCTCGATGATGACGCGCTCGAAATCGATCGTGCCGGCGGCCTTCTTGCCTGCCAGCTCATGCAGAATGCGCGCCAGATCGCCGCGCACCGTGCAACAGATGCAGCCGTTGTTGAGCTCGACGATCTGCTCGTTCTCCTCGCGCACCAGCAGCTCGTGATCGACGCCCTCGGGTCCGAATTCGTTTTCGATCACGGCGATCTTGTGGCCGTGCTGCTCGCTCAGGATGCGGTTGAGCAGCGTGGTCTTCCCCGCACCGAGAAATCCGGTCAATACAGTTACTGGGATTTGAGACGCTGCCATCGCCAAAGTCGACCTTAGAAGAGATCCCTGTCCGCAGAGCCAAGCCCCGCGAGGGCATGGATTAGACCATAGCGACCGGGGCGCTGCAACGGGTTCCGGGCAGGATTTGCCTGAAGCAATACTTAATGGTGTCGAAAGCGGGCTTTTCAACGCTTTTGACCGAAAAAGCCGTGTTTCGCGAGCAAAGGTCGGTGAATTGACGCGCTGCACGGCAGTTTTGCTACATTGCCGCCAGCTTCTTCGAATCCTGATGCCCCTCGTCGCCCTCTTGCTGGTTGTCATCGCCGCCTTCGCGCACGCGAGCTGGAACATGCTGGCCAAGCACGCGGCCTTCTGCCGTCACTTCAACCTGTTCTATTCAGTGGGCTCGCTGATCCTCTATGCGCCGCTGGCGCTATGGCTGCTGATCTACCGCCGTCCGGAACCAAGCGCCGCCGTGCTGCTCATCTTGCTCGCCACCGGGCTGTTGCACGTCGCCTACAGCGATGTGCTGCAACGCGGCTACCGCGCCGCCGA
>CAZZVZ010000361.1:0-4027 GCA_964657655.1 Gammaproteobacteria bacterium
CCGATCTCCGGCAGTTGTTTGGCCATCGCAACGGCGGCATCGAGATCGGGTGCCAATCCCATCGCTACCGAGGCGGCGCGACGGATCGCTTCCATCTTGCCGAGCCAATCGGCATCTTTGTCGAGGTCGCCGGGCAATTCGGTGCCGGTCATGCCGGTGCGTCGTCATGTGCCGGCCTATCGCAACAGTCCCATCGAATGGCCGCCCGGATGGATCGACGGCTGGGCGCACCACGGCTATCACCGCGCCTGGCGCGCCAACGCCGGCGCTCCCTGATCAGGCTGTTCGAATCCTCACAGGCATGGCGTGGCGATGCACGCCCTAGAACAGGTCGTCCTGCATGCCACCCGTGATCAGCCGGTGCCGTTCATCGACACGAATGGCGCGCTCGCCCGCCACCACACTGATGCTGTCGCCGGCCTTGATGAGACCTGGACGAAACACCGCGGCATACCACCCGGTGTAGGCACTTTGCACCATCATCTTTGCGGCATACTTGAAGCCCATGCGGGCATTGAATTTGAAGCACGGGGCGCGTGGATCCGTGACCGCCAGCACCACGCCGCTGGCCGGGTCACCGATGTAGAGGCGGTCGCCGACGTACACCTCAGTCTCGCAGAGACCCTCGATGGTGAGGTTCTCGCCCATGAAACCGGGGGGCAGCGGCTGTTCGACCTTCAAGGCCTGGTGGCGAATCGTCTCCCACACCGGATAGTGCTCGACCGGATACAGGTACACGGCCTTGTTCGGGCCACCGTGCACGCGCAGATCAGCATGCTCGTCGCCCTCGATGCCAAGCGTCTCGACCGATACGGCCAACGGGTTGTCGAGGGTGCTCACGGGTTCCTTGCGGATGGCACTCTGCACACTGTCGGCGGCGCCAAACAGCGGCGCGATGCGGCCCACTGAAACCGCCACGACACGGCTTTTAGCGCGACTCACTTGTCAGTCTTGGCCGGCATTGAACGGGCCAATGATTCAGGGTTGACGACGTTGACGGGATCGCCTGCGGCGAAGGCCAGCAGATTCCTGAAGGCGCCACCGAAGTAGAGTTCGTAGCTGCTTTTCTCGACATAGCCCAGGTGCGGTGTACACACCACGTTTTCCATGCGCAGCAACGGTTGACCGGCAAGCGGCGGCTCGTTCTCGAACACGTCGATGGCGGCAAGCCCCGGACGTCCGCCATTCAAGGCCTTCACCAACGCGTCGCTCTCGATCAGTTCGGCCCGGCTGGTGTTGACCAGAAGCGCGCTCGGCTTCATGTTCTGCAGGTCGGCCAGCTTGACGATGCCGCGCGTTTCGTCGACCAGGCGCAGATGCAGGCTCAATACGTCGGAGCGGGTAAACAGATCCTCCTTGCTGTCAGCGACTTCGTGCAGGTGCTCACGCGCGCGCTTGCGGCCGTCCTCGCTGCCCCACACCAGCACGTTCATGCCGAATGCGCCGCCAAAACCGGCCAGCATGCGGCCGATCTTGCCATAGCCCCAGATGCCAAGTGTCTTGCCGTTCAAGACCTCGCCCAGGCCATGATTGGCGGGTGCGGTCGCGCTCTTCAAGCCGCTTTGCTGCCACACGCCGTGCTTCAGATTGGAGACGTACTGGGGCAGGCGGCGCGTGGCCGCCATGATCAGTGCCCAGGTCAGTTCGGCCGGCGCCACAGGCGAGCCGGTTCCTTCGAGGACCGTCACGCCGCGCGCGGTACAGGCCTCGACGTCGAGGTGCGAGCTGACCTTGCCGGTCTGCGTGATAACGCGCAGCTTGGGCAGCTTTGCCAGCAGTTCCTTGCCGACCTTGGTGCGTTCGCGGATCAGAACCAGCGCTTCGGCATCGGCAATACGCACCGCCAGCTGGCCTGCACCCTTGACGGTATTGTTGAACACCTTGACTTCGTGACCGGCGAGCAGATCGAAGCAGTCCAGTTTGCGTACCGCATCCTGGTAGTCATCAAGAATGGCAATCTTCATGTCAAGGCGGCGAAATCGGCGGCGGTTCCGGGTTAACCCCGATGGGTGTAAAATCACCCACCCCCCGACGCCGGTCTGGTGTTGAAAGGAGGGTGCGGCGGATCGGCGTCTTCGGTCAACGACGCGACCGCGAAGGCTGGGCAGCCCTGCTGATGCGTGCGCTGCCAGACTATATAACACAGGCATTTGGAGATTAATCAATGAACGCAGTTTTGTCGCCCGCGACGCACGTCTCTGCGCCGGCGTGGGTCAAGAACCAAAAGCTTATTGCCTGGGTTGCCGAAATTGCGGCGTTGACCAAACCCGCGGCCGTGGTGTGGTGCGACGGCTCGGTCGAGGAGTCCGAGCGCCTGTGCGAGGCCATGATTGAAGCGGGCACGCTCAAGCGCCTCAATCCTGCCAAGCGCCCCAACTCGTTTCTGGCACTGTCGGACCCGTCTGATGTGGCACGCGTTGAAGACCGCACCTTCATCTGTTCGGACCTGAAGGAACAGGCCGGACCGACCAACAACTGGGTCGCGCCGAGCGAAATGCGCAGCACCCTGAACGGCCTGTTCGACGGCGCCATGCGCGGCCGCACCCTGTTCGTGGTGCCATTCTCGATGGGCCCGCTGGGCTCTCCGATTGCGCACATCGGCATCGAACTGACCGATTCGCCCTACGTGGTCGTCAACATGCGCCTCATGACACGCATGGGCCGCGCGGTGTACGACGTGCTTGGCAGCGACGGCGCCTTTGTGCCGTGCGTGCACAGCGTCGGCAAGCCGCTTGTGGCGGGCGACAAGGACGTGGCCTGGCCATGCAACGCCACCAAGTACATCGTTCATTTTCCCGAGACGCGCGAGATCTGGAGTTACGGCTCGGGCTATGGCGGCAACGCACTGCTCGGCAAGAAGTGTTTCGCGCTGCGCATTGCATCGGTGATGGGACGCGATGAGGGCTGGCTCGCAGAACACATGCTGATTCTCGGTGTCGAGAATCCAGAAGGCGACAAGCATTACGTCGCCGCAGCGTTCCCCTCGGCCTGCGGCAAGACCAATTTTGCGATGCTGATCCCGCCGGCCGGCTTTGAAGGCTGGAAGGTCACCACGATCGGCGACGACATCGCCTGGATCAAGCCGGGGGAGGATGGGCGCCTTTATGCCATCAACCCGGAAGCCGGCTACTTCGGCGTCGCACCTGGTACCAACGACAAGACCAATGCCAATTGCATGGCATCGCTCAAATCCGACACCATCTTCACCAACGTGGCGCTGACCGATGATGGCGACGTGTGGTGGGAGGGCATGACCAAGGAGGCGCCAGCGCATCTGATCGACTGGCAAGGCAACGACTGGACCCCCGAAATTGCGGCCTCGACAGGACGCAAGGCTGCCCATCCGAATGCCCGCTTCACGGTCGCCGCGATCCATAACCCGGTGCTCGATCCGGACTGGGACAACCCGCGCGGTGTGCCGATCGACGCCTTCATCTTTGGTGGCCGCCGCTCCACCACCGTGCCGCTCGTGACCGAGGCGCGCAACTGGCAAGAAGGAATCTACATGGCCGCCACCATGGGTTCTGAGACCACCGCCGCTGCTGCTGGCCAGCAGGGTGTGGTACGCCGCGACCCTTTCGCCATGCTGCCGTTTTGCGGCTACAACATGTCAGATTATTTCCAGCACTGGCTGACGCTCGGCAAGCAACTGGCGACCGCCCGGGCCAGCTTGCCGCACATTTTCTGCGTCAACTGGTTTCGCACCGACGAGTCCGGCCATTTCGTGTGGCCCGGCTTTGGCGAGAACATGCGCGTCTTGAAATGGATGCTCGACCGCCTGGCCGGCAAGGCGGGGGGCACAGAGCACCTGCTTGGCACCTCGCCACGCTTTTCCGATCTGTACTGGAAAGGCAGCAGCGTCACCGAGAAGCAGTTCGACATGATCACCTCGATCGACAGCGCTGCCTGGCGCCATGAAATCGGCCTGCACGGTGAACTGTTCCAGAAGCTCAGCTATCACCTGCCGCTCGAACTCGAGTCGCTCAAGACCACGCTGGAAGCACGTCTGGTCGCCTGAACAATCCTT
>CAZZVZ010000362.1:0-4024 GCA_964657655.1 Gammaproteobacteria bacterium
GCTGGGCGCCGATCTGATCGTCTCGAGCGACAACCGCATCGACCAGACATTCTTCGCCGAAGCCGAGCGGGTTCATCTGGAGATGGCGCAGACCATCGTGTTCCCGAGCATGGCGCTGGCGGGGGATGCGGCGCGTCTTGCCTCGGTCAAGGCCGTCTCGGGCGGCTATCCGCTGCGCGGCACGCTGCGCACGTCGCTTGGACCGGCACTCGAGGACCAAGCGACTGCGGGACGACCGGACGCGTCCACCATCTGGGTCGATCCGGCCCTGTTGACCGACCTCAAGGTAGCCATTGGCTCGCACGTGAAAATCGGCGATGCCGACTTCACCATCGCACGACTGGTCACGCTCGAGCCTGACTCGGGCCTGTCGTTTGTCACGCTCGCGCCGCGCGTGTTGATGCGCTACGAGGATCTGCCTGCAACACATCTGATCCAGCCGACCAGCCGCGTCAGCTATCACCTGCTGGTGGCAGGCGAGCCCGCCGTGGTGCGCAGCTATTCGGCATGGGTCAAGGCGCATCTGACGCGCGGGGTGCGCATCGAGTCGCTCGAGGCTGGCCGCCCCGAAGTGCGCTCGACGCTCGATCGGGCCGAGCAGTTCCTCTCGCTGGTCGCCTTGCTGACCGCCATGCTGGCAGCCCTTGCCATCGCGCTCGGCGCGCGCCGCTTCACGGAACGCCATCTCGATGCCTGTGCTGTGATGCGCTGTCTTGGCAGCAGCCAGTCCGATGTACTTGGATTGCTGCTGGTCGAGTTCCTGACGGCGGGCGTGATTGCATCGGTCATTGGAGCACTGGTTGGATTTGCCGCCCATTTTGTCTTTCTGGCCGTGCTGGGCTCGATTCTCAAGCGTGACCTGCCGCCCGCGCACCTAGCGACTGCGGTGCAAGGTGTCATGGTGGGCCTGACGTTGCTGGTTGGCTTTGCCTTGCCGCCGATCCTGCAGCTGCGCCGCGTCTCGCCGATTCGCGTGCTGCGTCGTGATCTCGGCGTGCCGAGCGCCAGCGCCTTTGGAACCTATGCATTTGGCACACTGCTGTTCGTCTTGCTGCTGGTGTGGACGGCACGCAGCGTCAAGATCGGTCTCATCACCGCAGCCGGATTTGGCGCGGCACTGCTGGTCTTCACACTGCTTGCGCTGCTGGCCCTGTGGCTGCTCGCGCGCTTTCGCAATCTGCTGACCGGCCAGGCATGGCTGCGTTTTGCGCTTGCTGCGGTACAGCGCCGCCGCGCTGCAGCGGTGGTGCAGATCGTCGCGCTGGCAATCGGTCTGATGGCATTGCTGCTGCTGTCGGTGACCCGCGAAGACCTGATCACCGGCTGGCGCCACTCCGCGCCGCCCGATGCACCCAATCGCTTCGCGATCAATATCGAGCCCGACCAGAAAGAGCCGTTCGCCAGCATGATCCATCGCGCGGGCGTGGCCAGCATCGATCTGGCACCGATGGTGCGCGGTCGCCTGATTGCGATCAACGGCAGCCCGGTCAGTGCCAATAACTACCAGGACATGCAGACCAAGCGTCTGGTCGAGCGTGAGTTCAATCTGTCTTACCAGAGCGAGGCGCCGGCCTACAACCACATCGTGGCCGGAGCCTGGTTCAAGCCGGACGCGACCGATGAGCTGTCGATCGAGCAGGGGATTGCCGAGTCACTCAAGCTCAAGCTCGGTGACCGGCTGGCCTTTGATGTCGCCGGCCAGAAAGTCGAGGCGAGAATATCGAGCATCAGGAAGCTGGAGTGGGATTCGATGCATGTCAACTTCTTCGTGATCTTTCCGCCGGCAGCCTTAAAAGACATTCCGCAGACCTGGATCTCAGCCTTTCATCTTGACTCCAACGGCGACGCCCTGACGCACCAGGTGGTGGCGGCATATCCCAATATCACCGTCATCAACATGCAAACGGTGCTCAAGCAGATCCAGGACATCCTCGATCAGGTCATTACGGCAGTCGAGTTTCTGTTTTCCTTCACGCTCGTCACCGGCTTGCTGGTGCTCTATGCGGCCCTGTTGTCCTCGCGCGATGAGCGCGTCAAGGAAGCGGCACTGCTGCGCGCGCTGGGTGCGTCCTCGGCTCAGCTGCGGCGCGGCCATCTGGCTGAGTTTGCGGTGATCGGATTCCTGGCCGGCCTGCTGGCAGCACTTGGCGCTGTGGCGTTCGGCGAAGTGCTGGCGACCGAGGTGTTCGGTTTCGCCTATATCCTGCGTGCGCTGCCGTGGCTGCTGGGCATTGGCGGCGGACTGCTGATTGCACTGCTGGGCGCCTGGTTTGCCCTGCGGCCGGTGCTGGGCCAGCCGCCGCTGGTGACCTTGCGCGAAGCCTGAAGCATTGGCCTTGGCGCTTTCGGTCGAACTGGCGCAGCTCGTCGATCTGCCGCAATTGCAGCAGATGGTGGCCGGCTCAGTGCGCGAACTGAGCCGCGGCTACTATAGCGAGCAGCAGATCGAATCGGCACTGCGCTACGTATTTGGCATCGATTCGACGCTGATTGCCGATCAGACCTACTTCGTCGCCCGCATCGATCAGCAGCTCGCGGGCTGCGGCGGATGGAGCCGGCGCAACCGGCTCTATGGAGGCGACCAGCATGCGTCGTCGACGCATGCCCTGCTTGATCCTGTGCAGGATGCGGCGCGCATTCGCGCCTTCTTCGTGGTTGCCGCTTTTGCCCGCCGCGGAGTCGCGTCGGCGCTCTACCTTCGTTCGGCAGCAGCAGCGCGTGCTGCAGGATTTACCCGTCTGGAACTGGCAGCCACCTTGCCTGGCGTGCCGTTCTACCAGCGCATGGGGTTCACGGCCGTCGAGCGGGTCGACGACCGCCTGCCCGACGGATGCCACGTGCCGTTCGTGCGCATGCAGCGCAGCATCGCGTAGCGCCCCCGCGCCTAGAGCCATTCAAGCAGCACGTCCAGTCCGCCGTGGCGGATCGCGACATCAGCTGCGGCCAGCACCTTGGGCTTGGCGTGAAAAGCAACCGACAACCCTGCTGCTTGCATCATGGGCAGATCATTGGCGCCGTCGCCGATGGCGATGGCCTGGGCACTGGTGACGCCAAGGCTGGTACACAGCTCGATCAGGGCGGCGCGTTTTTGCTCGGCCCCGAACAGGGCACCTGTCAGCTGTCCGGTCAGCTTGCCCGCATCGATCTGAAGCGAATTTGAAAATGCAGTGTCGATGCCAAGTCGCGACTTGACTCGCTCGCTAAAGAAGGTGAAGCCGCCCGAGACCAACAGCGTACGCAGCCGATGCGACCTGGCAGCCTCGATCAGGCGCTCGGCACCTTCAGTCAGCTGCAAGCGCTGGTCGTAGACCGCCTGCAGCACCGCTTCATCTGCGCCCGCCAAAAGGGCGACGCGGCGCTTTAGACTGTCTTCGAAGTCGGTGATCTCTCCACGCATGGCAGCCTCCGTGATGGCTGCCACTTCTGCCTTCTTGCCGCAGAAATCGGCGATCTCGTCGATGCATTCGATGGTGATGAGCGTCGAGTCCATGTCGCACGCGAGCACCGCGTAGCGATCCCATTTCTGGTGGTCTTCGAGCAATGCGAAGTCAAACTTGAGATCGCTGGCACTGCGCCCGACCTCTGCGCGAAGAGCAGCCAGGGTGGCGTCATCAATGCCGCTCACATCGATCCTGGCGCTGCGGCTGGCATGACGCGAGGCCTGGCCGCCGAATCGCCTGGCGAGATGCTCGGCAAGCGTTTGCAGCGCCATGGCCAGCGCGGCGCTGCCGGTGAGGATCAGATTCACGACGCCGGTGCCGGGGTGACGCTGGCGTGCAGACGCTGCTGCGCACGCGGCTCACCAAGCTTTGCGGCCTGGACAAACAACTGGTCGGCGCGCTTCTTGTCGGCAGGCACACCAAGTCCTAGCTCCAGCATCCGTGCCAGGTCGTACTTGGCAACCGGCAGCCCGGCGCTGGCGGCCCGCTCCATCCAGCTCGCGGCGACCTGCAGGTCGCGCGGCACGCCAGTGCCGGATTGCAGCATCAGGGCGTAGCCGTATTCGCCCCATGCGTACTGCTGA
>CAZZVZ010000363.1:0-4005 GCA_964657655.1 Gammaproteobacteria bacterium
CGCTTGCAAGCCGATCCGCCGCGGCCGACATGCGCTTGACCACCTGAGGGGTCTCGTTAAGAATTGATTGCGCCTGACCGCGCAGGGAATAGATGCCCCATATGCATGCCGACACCAGTACCGTCAGCACCAGGAAGGCGCCCACCACGCGCGGCACATAGCGACGCTCGAGCGCATAGACCAGCGGGTTGAGTGCGTAGGCGAGCAGCACCGAGACCACCAGCGGGATGACGAATTTAGCAGCCACTTCGAGGCTGAAAAGCACGGCCAGTACAGCCAGCGTGATGAGTGCCGCACCACGGGCGTCGACGCTTGGCATGTCCCCTCTGGGCCGCACCGACGCAGCCTGTACCGGGCTCTCTGTTTCAGGATCAGCGATCAATCCATTTCCTTCTGGCTCAGATGAAATGAGCGTGGTCGCAATGTGTGGTCAGGAATAGCACGTCTTGTGCCCAAGAAGCAGCAAGTCGGGTCATCATGGAAAGGGCGCGCTAGAGGGCGCGAAATGTCACGACCAGGACGTCGCGGAAACCGGCCTGGGTCAAATCAAGCGGCTCAATGGCCGTTACACCGTGATATACGCGGTGGTCGTCAAGCATGACAGCATCAAATGGTGTGGTCAGCGTGAAGCTGCCCTCGGGCGGCCCCTCCCGGCCGCCGATCAAGGTCGTGCCGCTTGCAACATTGTGCCGTGCCACCAGCAGCACCAGGACGTAATCGACGCCGTCGCGATGCATGCCTTCGGGTGTCGGCAACCCGTGGGTTGCAGCCGATGCTTCGATGCGGAACTGATGAAGTTCGACCAGCCAGCGCTCAGGGTGCTGATGCACGGCACCAAAGGTGGCGCGACACCAGTCAAGAATAGAAGTCACAGAGGCGCCTGCGGCCAGCAGCGGATCGATCGGCGTGTACCAGCGTTCGATGCCGCCGTTGAGCTGATTATAGGCGGTGCTCTGGAAGTGCGGGCCGTGCGGATTGCGGGTGACGCCGGCGCCATCGATTGTGAAGGTGGCGTGGCGTCTGCGCCGGTAGCGTCCTGCATCGGCCATGTAGGTGTCGACCTCGAGCTGATTGAAGCTGTCGGCAAACTGAGCCCAGTCTTGCGGTACCGTGCCCTGTTGCAAAAGCTCGAGCGTGCTGTCGTGATCGATGAAATGAAAGCCCTCTTCAATCAGGATCTTGACCAGCAGGGATTGGTTCAGCCGGGTCATGAGGGGCAGGGCGAAGAGGGGCAAGATACGCCAGCGTCTGGCAAGCCGCGCAGTGTAGCCTGAAACCGAGGTGGTCTCGCCTGCTAGGCATGGCGCTTGCACTCCGCTCGCCATCCGGCGCGCCGCGCCATTCACCGCTATGGAGAGATGACAATGATTAAATGGGCCCTTATTTTCGCAGTGATCTCGGTGATTGCCGGGATTCTCGGTTTCACGGGTGTCGCCGCTGGCGCTGCCGCCATCGCCAAGGTGCTGTTCGCTGTGTTCCTGATCATCTTCCTGGTGCTTCTGGTTCTGGGTCTGACCGTGTTTCGCGCCGTCGAAGACCGCTAGGAGTGACCATGGATCACCAGGAAATCTACGACACCTTGTGGAAGAAGATCCGCCCGATCAAGTTCGCCATGCTGACCTGTCGCGATAGCAGCGGCGACCTGACCAGCAGGCCCATGACCACGCTGCAGCACGAGTTCTCGGGGGCCTTGTGGTTTTTCACCTCGAAGGACGCACCGGTGATCGCCGCCTTGTCGCGCGATGGCGGGGTCAACGTCTCGTACGCGGAACCCAAGGATGATCTTTATGTGTCGCTCTCGGGCATTGCATCGATCGACCCGGACCGTGCACGCCGCGAGGAACTCTTTAGCGTCATGGTCAAGGCCTGGTTTCCAGGTGGCATCGATGATCCGCAGCTGGTGTTGTTGCGCATCGATGTGCATTCGGCCGAGTACTGGGACGTCAAGGAAAGTCGCGCCGTGCAGATGTTCAAGCTGACCCGCGCGATTGTCTCGGGCGAGCGTCCCGAGCATCTGGGTGAGCACGCCAGCGTCACCATCTAGCGAGGAAACATCAGCCAGCGCTTGCGCTGGCTGATGTGCCCGTTCAGCGCTGGCTGATGCCGTCGTCGAGCATGGGATCGACGTTGGTGCTGGTGGTGCCTGCGCGTCTCTCATTGCGCAGCATGGTGTGCGCTGCTGGTTGCAGCGCGAAGGCGCTGTTGACCATGGCCACGTGCGAGAACGCTTGCGGGAAGTTTCCCACCAGGCGCTTTTTCTGGACGTCATACTCTTCTGCATAAAGCCCGACGTCGTTGGCAAGCGTCAGCAAATGCTCAAACATCTCATTGGCCTGGGCACGCCGTTGCTGCTGCACCAGGGCATCGACCATCCAGAAGCTGCACGCGAGAAACACACCTTCGCCTGGCGGCAGGCCATCGGCGCCGGACTCGGTCCGGTAGCGCATCACCAGGCCGTCTTGCGTCAGGCCCTGTTCGATCGCGGCAATGGTATTGACGATGCGTGGATCCTCAGGTGGCAAGAAGCCGGTTGCAGAGATCAACAGCAGGCTGGCGTCGAGCTCGTTGGAGCCGTAGCTCTGCACAAAGGAGCCGCGTGCAGCCGAGTAGCCGTTGGCACATACATCCGCATGAATCTGGTCACGCAAGCGGTGCCAGCGGCGCGCAGGGCCGTGCAGACCGAGTGACTCGAGGTCCTGAATGGCGCGATCGACTGCCACCCAAGCCATCACTTTCGAGTAGGTGAAGTGACGGCGTCCGCCACGAATCTCCCACATCCCTTCATCAGGCTGCTGCCACACGCGTGACAGATGATCCATCATGGCGCGCTGCATCGACCAGGCCTCCGGGTCCTCCGGCAGGCCTGCCTTCCTTGCCTGGTGCAGGGCATCCATCACTTCGCCGTAGACATCGAGCTGCAGCTGGCCTGCAGCTGCGTTGCCAATGCGCACCGGACGCGAATTTTCGTAACCCGCCAGCCAGTCGACGGTCCATTCGTCAAGGCGCCGTTCACCGGCCAGGCCGTACATGATCTGCAGTTGCGCGGGGCTGCCTGCGATGGCGCGCTGCAGCCAGGCACGCCACGCAGTCGCCTCTTCAAGATAATTGGCATTCATCAAAGCCAGGAGTGTCAGGGTCGCATCGCGCAGCCAGCAATAGCGGTAGTCCCAGTTGCGCTCGCCACCCAGCTGTTCAGGAAGCGAGGTGGTCGCAGCGGCCACGATGCCGCCGGTCGGCGCGTAGGTCAGCGCCTTGAGCGTCACCAGCGAACGCTTCACGCGAGAGGTCCAGCTGCCAAGGTCAGGACAGCGTTCGGCCCACTGGCGCCACATGTCTTCGGTTTGCCTGAGGCTGGCAGCGACGTCGACTGCGCCAGGCGGCGCCAGATGCGATGGCCCGTGGGTCAGCACGAAGGGAATTTCCTGGCCAGCCTCGACAGTGAAAGTCGCGAGCGTTTTCATCCTTTCGCCACGCATTTCGACGGGCGTTCGCAACACCGTCATGTCGGGGCCTGCAACCGCCCGTACACCACCGTCTGGCAGGCGGCTGACCCACGGTACCGAGGCACCGTAGTCAAAGCGCAGCACCAGTTCCATCTGCATCTCGACGCGACCGCGCCGGCCCACCACAATTCTGATCAGATCCGACACGTCACTGCCGTTGGGCATGAAATCAATCAATGTCAGCGCGCCGTCGGCTGTCTCGAACTCGGTCTCAAGAATCAGGGTATCGCCGCGGTAGCGGCGACTCGAGTGCGTCACGGGAGCCACCGGACGGATGAGGAAGCGACCGTTTTCCGGACCGCCCAGAAGTGCTGCAAAACAGGCGTTGGAGTCAAAACGGGGCCAGCACAGCCAGTCGATCGACCCGTCGCGACCGACCAGTGCGACCGTGCGACAGTCACCGATGACTGCGTAATCTTCTATTGGAAGTGGCATGGCTCGACCCAGGTCCCTGGTTGTTTTCGTTTTTTCAATGCACAGCGAAGCGTGCCCTTAAGCAAGG
>CAZZVZ010000364.1:0-4002 GCA_964657655.1 Gammaproteobacteria bacterium
ACTTCTTCGAGGGTATGGGTCCAGTAGATGCTGACCGGTCCTGCGGCTTCCTTCTCGAGCAGCCGGTCGACCAGAATCGGCTCGGCGCGAAAACGCTCGCGCCGGTGGATCACGCTGACATGGCTTGCGATGTTGGACAGGTAAAGCGCTTCTTCCACAGCAGTGTTGCCGCCGCCCACCACCGCCACAGGCTGGTTCTTGTAAAAAAAGCCGTCGCAGGTGGCGCAGCCTGAAACGCCGCGTCCCATGAAGCTCTCCTCGGACGGCAGCCCGAGATACATGGCCGAAGCACCGGTCGCGATGATGAGGGCGTCACAGGTGTATTCGCCCGAGTCGCCCACCAGCCGAATCGGCTTTTCCGCCAGTCTGGCGGTGTGAATGTGATCGAAAATGATCTCGGTCTTGAACCGCTCGGCATGCGCCTGAAAACGCGCCATCAGCTCAGGCCCCTGGACACCGCCCGCGTCAGCCGGCCAGTTATCGACTTCAGTGGTGGTCATCAGCTGGCCGCCTTGCGCCAGGCCTGTGATCAGCACCGGTTGCAGGTTGGCACGGGCAGCGTAGACCGCCGCAGAGTATCCAGCGGGACCGGAGCCGAGAATGAGAACACGACAATGTTTGGTGGAGGGCATGAATGTCAGATCGGGATTTCAGGCCGCGAAACAAGACTGTGGCACAGGGCTAATTGCACGCGCTGCAGCTCGCGATTTCGGCATGGGGTCAATTTAGACTAAGATTATAGGATGGCCAGGGAGGGGACACCTTGAGAGAATATTCGGCACAGGACAATCTTGAACTGTTGCGACGCGTACCGCTTTTTTCGGTATTAGAACCAAGTCAGATCGAATTGCTGGCACGCGTCGTGTTCCGGCGCTCGATGGCCAAGGGCCGTGCGGTATTTTCAGCAGGCGAGATGAGCCAGTCGCTCTACCTTATCCTGTCGGGCCGAACCAAAGTGCAGATGTCTGATGCCGAGGGCAAGGAAGTGATCCTCGCCGTGCTCGGCCCTGGTGAGTTCTTCGGCGAGATGGCCCTGATCGACGAGCAGCCGCGCTCGGCCACGGTGGTGACCCTCGAATCGTGCGAGTTCCTCACCATCAACAAGGAAGATTTTCACGCCTGTCTGGTCAAGAACACCGAGATGGCGATGCTGATCATGCGCGGCCTGGTCAAACGCCTGCGCGAGGCCGACCGCAAGATCGAGAGCCTGGCGCTGCTCGACGTGTACGGCCGGGTGGCGCGGGTCCTGCTCGAATTCTCTGAAGTCGAAGGGCAGCAGCGTGTGCTGCGCGACAAACTACCGCGCCAGGACGTCGCCAAGATGATCGGTGCATCGCGCGAAATGGTGAGCCGCGTCATGAAGGGGCTGGAAACCGATGGTTTCATCGTGGCCCAGCCAGACGGCTCCTTCATCCTGCACGAAAACCGCTGCTCGAGCTATTAGACTGCCGGCATCGCAGAGGCGCTTGCCTCTGCCGGGTTACGCTCTGGCACCCGGCTGAGGGATAATGCCGCCATGGCAAAAGCAATGACGCAGGCGCTGCCGCCGCAGCGCGCCTCCCCGCTGGCAAGACGGCTTCTGAAGGAAGCGCGCTGGCTGCTGTTCGCAGCGCTTGCGCTTTATCTGCTGCTGATCCTCGTGACCTATCACCGGGCTGATCCCGGATGGTCGCAGGATGCAGCGGTCGCCGCGATCGGCAATCGCGGCGGTCATTTCGGCGCCTGGCTGTCTGACCTGATGCTGTACGTGTTCGGCGTGTCGGCCTACTGGTGGGTGGTGCTATGCGCCAGCCGTGTCATCACCGGTTACCGCGACCTGTCGCAGACCGGCATGGAGCGCACCCCGATGGCGCCTGAACTGCTGTGGGTCAGGATCGGCGGCTTTGCCCTGGTGCTGCTGTCCAGCATGGGCATCGAATTCCTGCGTTTTCACAGTATTCGCGCGGCGCTGCCGCTGGCTCCCGGCGGGGTGCTGGGGAGCGTGGTCGGCCATCTGGTGACGCGCGTGCTGGGCTTTACCAGCGGCACCCTGGCGCTGCTGGTGCTGCTGGCGGTGGGCTTGAGCCTGTTTACCGGCATCTCCTGGCTGCAGGTGGCCGAGCGGGTGGGCGCCGGGCTCGAATGGATTCTGGTGCGTTTCCAGCGGCGCCAGGAAGCCCAGGAGGACCGCCGCGTCGGCGAAGTGGCCGCCATCCAGCGCGAGGAAGTGATCCAGCAGGAGCGCACGCGCCAGACCGAAGCGCCGCCCATCCGTATCGAGCCCCAGGTCAATGCCGTGCCGCAGTCCGAGCGTGTCGCCCGCGAAAAACAGGTGCCACTGTTCGCCGACATCCCTGAATCCGATCTGCCTCCGTTGTCGTTGCTGGCCGAAGCGCCACAGCGCCAGGAGACGGTCAGCGCGGAGACACTGGAGTTCACCAGCCGTCTGATCGAGAAAAAACTGAAGGACTTCGGCGTCGACGTGCAGGTGGTGGCGGCCTATCCGGGCCCGGTCATCACGCGCTACGAAATCGAGCCGGCGGTCGGCATCAAAGGCAGCCAGATTGTCAATCTCGCCAAGGATCTGGCGCGTGCGCTGTCGCTGGTCAGTATCCGCGTGGTCGAGACCATACCGGGCAAGACCACCATGGGTCTGGAACTGCCCAATCCCAAGCGCCAGGCGGTGCGCCTGTCGGAAATTCTCGGCTCGCAGGTCTATCACGACAGCGCATCGCATTTGACGCTCGCGCTCGGCAAGGACATCGCCGGCAATCCGGTGGTGGCAGATCTCGCCAAGATGCCGCATCTGCTGGTGGCCGGCACCACCGGCAGCGGCAAGTCGGTCGGCATCAACGCGATGATCCTGTCGCTGTTGTACAAGGCCGACCCGAACCAGGTGCGCCTCATCATGATCGACCCGAAGATGCTCGAGATGAGCACCTACGAGGGAATTGCCCATCTACTGGCCCCGGTCGTGACCGACATGCGCCAGGCCGGACATGCGCTCAACTGGGTGGTGGGCGAGATGGAGCGCCGCTACAAGCTGATGAGCAAGCTCGGCGTGCGCAACCTGAACGGCTACAACAACCGCATCGTGGAAGCGGCCGCACGCGAAGAAAAGATTCCCAATCCATTCAGCCTGACCCCCGATGCACCAGAACCGCTCGATCGGCTGCCGGTGATCGTGGTGGTGATCGACGAACTGGCCGATCTGATGATGGTGGTCGGCAAGAAAGTCGAGGAACTGATCGCGCGTATCGCACAAAAGGCGCGCGCCGCCGGGATCCACCTGATTCTCGCGACCCAGCGTCCAAGCGTCGACGTGATCACGGGCCTGATCAAGGCCAACATTCCGACGCGCATCGCGTTTCAGGTGTCCTCAAAAATCGATAGCCGTACCATCCTTGACCAGCAGGGCGCAGAAGCGCTGCTCGGCATGGGCGACATGCTCTATCTGCCGCCCGGCAGTGGCCTGCCGCAGCGGGTGCACGGCGCCTTTGTGGCCGACGAGGAAGTGCACGCCGTGGTGCAGTACCTGAAAGCGCAGGGTGAGCCGAACTATATCGAAGGCATTCTTGAAGGCGGCACCCTTGAAGAAGGCGACGGAGCGACCCCGGGCGAGGCGCCTTCTGGCGAGTCCGACCCGCTCTACGATCAGGCGGTTGAGGTGGTGGTCAAGAGCCGGCGCGCCTCGATCTCGTTCGTGCAACGGCAGCTGCGCATCGGATACAACCGCGCCGCGCGGCTGCTCGAACAGATGGAGCAGTCCGGCCTGGTCTCTGCCATGCAGACCAATGGCAACCGCGAGATTCTGACGCCCAAGCGCGACGAGTAACGCGTCACACGGCGCCAGCGCCTGGTTGGCTGCGGTGAACGATTCGCGCTGCCTGACACTCCAATTGACATCGGGCCGGTGCCAGGATTGCGGCTCGGCATTTTTTACCAGTTTTTTCGGATCGATCATGCTTTTTTCTCTTCCCGGCAAGGCATCAGGCAGGACGATATTTGCCACTGCGCTCGGCG
>CAZZVZ010000365.1:0-4002 GCA_964657655.1 Gammaproteobacteria bacterium
AGGCGCTCGAATCAGGCAATCTGAAACTTCAGTTCGATCGTCAGCAGGCTGCTTTCACGCTGCACTACTTCGATCGCCAGCTGCCGCTTGCAGCCGAGAGCCTGCCCATCATCTTTCATCAGGCCGATCTCGACACCCAGGCGCCTGACCTGGCTCATCTCAGCGAAGCGGCCCTTGCTGCCATCACGAGAGCCTTCGATACGGCCACGCCTTCGGGCGGCGAGACCATGCACCAGCTGCTCGAGATGCAGCACTATCGGCTCGCTTTTTGGCAGAACGCTGCAGACGAAATCAACTGGCGGCGCTTCTTCGAGATCAGCGATCTGATTGGCGTTAGCGTCGAGCGCCCAGAAGTGTTCGAAGCCACCCATGCCCTGATCTTCGAGCTCTACCGTGATGGTCTGATCGATGGCGTGCGCGTCGATCATATCGACGGTCTTGCTGCGCCCGAGGAATACTGCAAGCGGCTGCGCCAGCGTCTGCTGGAACTCCAGTCACAGCGTCCGCCTGAACTGCGCCAGCATGCATGTCCGATCTTTCTCGAGAAGATTCTGGCCGAAGACGAGAAACTGGATCGCAACTGGCAGACCGACGGCACCACCGGCTACGAATTCATGAACGATGTGCTGCGCGTACTGGTCGATCCGGCCGGCGAGGCACCCCTGACGCAGTTCTGGGTCACAGCCTCAGACGACGAGACTGGCTTTGACGTCTACGAGACGCGTGCCCGCGAACAGATCCTGGGCGAGCATCTGGCAGGAGAATTCGCGCGCCTTTGCAACAAGCTCACGGAACTGTCCAACATGCGCGTGGAAACGCGCGACGTGACGGGCGTGGTGATCCGGCGCGTCATGTTCGCGCTGCTGGTTTCCTTTCGCGTGTATCGCATCTATACCCGACCAGGGCAGCGGAGCCTGGCCGATCAGGCGCTCCTCGAAGCGGCAGCAGCACGTGCCCGCGAGGTACTGCGGCCTGCTGACCATCCGGCCCTGGATGTGATCATGACCTGGCTTGGCGGCGCGTATCAGGACGAACTGCAAGAGCATCTGCTTGGCACCATCCTCGCGCGCTTCGAGCAGCTCAGTGCGCCGCTTGCCGCCAAGGCTGTCGAGGACACGGCTTTTTACCGCTATGGCCGGATGCTGGCCCTCAATGAGGTCGGTGGCTCGCCGGCGCGCTTTTATCTTGCGCCCGAACAGTTTCATGAGCGCATGCAGGCGCGGTTTCGCGACTATCCGATTGCGCTCAGTCCGCTTGCAACACATGACCACAAGCGTGGCGCAGACACGCGCGCGCGCCTTGCAGTCCTGTCCGAACGCGCCGAAGTGCTAGCCACCCTGATTCGCGACGTGGTACTGCGCCTTGAAACTGTGGGCGGCGATCGAATCGAACGCATCAGTCCGGTTGACCTGCTGATGCTGTTGCAGAGCGTGCTTGGATCCTGGCCGCTGCAGCTCGATGTTGACGACCAGAAAGGGCTGGAGGAGTACTGCGACCGTCTGGCCGGCTGGCAACAAAAGGCTGTGCGTGAATCCAAGATCAATTCAAACTGGCTGCTACCCAGTACCGAATACGAAGAGACTGCGCGCAGTGCGCTGCAGACCCTGTTCCACGACGCCGAACTGCGCCGCCACCTGTACGATGCGGTCCAGCAAATCGCGCCTGCAGGTGCCTTGAATGGCCTGATCCAGGTGCTGCTGCAGTGTACTGCGCCCGGCACACCCGACATTTATCAGGGCTCGGAAATGTGGGACTTCAGCCTGGTCGACCCCGACAACCGGCGCCCGGTCGACTTTGCTGCGCACGCCGCCAGCCTGGCACCCAATGCGAGCGGCAAGGAGCTGCTGGTGCACTGGCGCGATGGCCGCATCAAGCAGTGGCTGGTGGCACGGCTGCTGCAGTGGCGTCGCATGCACAGCGAAGTGGCCGTGCGCGGTCGTTACCTGCCGCTTGCCAACGAGGATCAGGCCCGCGTGCTTGCCTTTCGGCGCGAGGCGGCGACCGACGCGGCCATTGTGCTCGCGCCGCTGCACGTCGCGCCCTTCGTCGACGGCGCCACGCTGTCGGTGGCGGACGACGCCTTTACCAATATCAGCATGCAGCTGCCAGCACCGCCGCAAGGTTACAGCGCCTGGAAGAATTTCCTGACCGAGGAGACGTTCACGGCAGGCAGTGCGGTGCCGCTGGCCGACATCTTCAGGACCTTGCCGTTCGCGCTCCTGATTGCGGCCTGAAGGAATCGCGACGGCCTGCAGACGCGGTGCCTATCGGTCGCTCGGTCAAAAAAAAAGGCCCGCATGCGGGCCTTTCAATGCCGTCTGGACGATTACTCGTCAGAGGTCGCCTTGGCGGCGTCTTTCAGAGTTTCCTTGGCGTTGCCAACGTTCTTCTGAACATTGCCTTCGACCTGCTTGCCGATGCCCTTGAGCTGCTGCTCCGGGCTATTGGTGGCGCGACCGACGGTCTCTTGTACCTTGCCTGCTGCTTCCTTCAAACCACCTTTGACTTGATCCTTGTTCATTTTGAAACTCCTGTCTTGACGCGCCCCGAAATCGGGGCGCTGGTCGAACTGCGAACAACTTCACCTGCTTGACTACCGTGCTTAACTACCGATGAGCTGCGCTCATCCGTCCTGCTTACTTGCCGTACGTGCTCTTGGCGTTAGCGACGCACTGATCCTTGGCGGTACCTGAGGCCATTGCATCGCACTTGGCCTTGGCGTCGTCGTAGGCGGCATCAGTCTTGGTGTCGCGTGCGTCTGCCTTGGCAGAGGCAATCTTCTTGCCTGCCTTGGCGTCAGCGTAGGCCGACTTCTTGGCGTCGCTTGCGTTGGTCTTGCAGACATCCTTGTCGTTGCCGCTCAGCGCACCGCACTTGGCCTTGGCGACGCCATATTCGGCATCGGCCTTGGCCTCAGCCAGCTTCTCGGTATGTGCAGGCGTCGGCTTCATGTCTGCATCGAGCTTGGCATAAGCCGTGTCACGATCGCCGACCGCTTGCGCCTTGCACACGTCCTTGGCGTTGTCAGCCAGGCTGTCGCATTGCGACTTGGCGCTCTTGTAGGTTGCCTTGATCTGATCCTTCTGATCCTTGTAGGCCGCATGGTCGCTGCTGCCGGGCACACTTGGGGGCAACGCGCTGCTGGTGGTGCTGGGTGGCGGATTGGTGGTTGTGGTCGCGGATTGACCATAGGCAACGCCCATTGCGCAACAAAGAGCCAGCATCGAGCCAGCAAACGGCTTGGTGAATTTGTTCATGATTTTCTTCCTCACAAAATGTTGTTGATTTGTTCCCGCGGCGATAGGCCGCAACGCTCGGCGACTGAATCGCCTCGTGATGGTTGTGATTCAGCAAGCGCTGTTCCCGTCATCCCACAATCGTGACGTTATCGAGGCAAGCTTTGAATACTGAGCGGCGTCGCATCGCCGGGCGCGCCGATGGTCCTAGAGCGGCGTCTGGCGTGGCGACTTGCTGTTCGGCTAGCACCCCGGGCCCGCGCCATATTGACGCTCCACACAGACCCGAAAAATGACACCAACCCACTCGTCAAGGCGGCGTGGCAGATGGTGCGAGGCGTGGTGAGCGAGATCGCCACAGCTCTTCACAAACGAACCGTACGATGCTGGATGCTTCGGTGTCAGGCCCGGCGGCCTGCAGTCAGGACGGGTAACTCTTCGGGAAGGTCACCTTGAAGATGCTGCCGCCGCCATGGCGCGGCGACAACTCGAGCGTTGCTTCGAGCAGGTCGCAAAGCCGCTTGACGATAGAAAGTCCGATACCTTCACCGCCTGGCACAGTGGTGCCGCGCTCGCTATCGAGCAGCGGCGGATTAGCCGCAGCAGGCGAGGCCGGGCCGTTGAGGATCACCGCCTTGGGCGCATCAGGCGCTGTCAGCACCGCACCCGACACAGCTGCAGGAACGCCAGGGCCGGTGTCTTCCACGCACAGCGCCCAGCGCTGAGGGTCGATGTCGAGCACTGTGACCGTCACAGAACCGCGATT
>CAZZVZ010000366.1:0-4001 GCA_964657655.1 Gammaproteobacteria bacterium
GGCTCGCCGCGGCGATTGACCCAGAAGGTCTTAAACCCAAACCAGCCCGCACCGCAAGCATCCCAGCAGTTCGACGACACGAACAGGATGTCGCTGGCAGAGCAGGCGAATGCATCACAGGCGAGCTGGTAGGCCTCGGGCGCAGTCTTGAAACGACCGACCTGGTCACAGCTCAGGATATGGTCAAAATAGCCGCGCAGCTTGGCGTGATCCACCACGGCATGGAGCATTTCCTCATCGCCGTTGGACAGGATCGCCATGGGCAGGCCGCTGGTCTTGATCTGCTCGAGCGTGGCGACGTTCTCTGGAAAGACGTCGAGCTTGCGATAGGCACTTAGCAGCGCAGCAGCAGCAGCGCCGGCCTGATCGCTGAGTTTCATGCGCTGCAGCGTGTAGCTGAGGGCATCGCTCGTGACGCGCGAAAACGGCAGGTAGCGCTGTGACAGCGTACGAAGCCGCGTGTAGTCAATCTGCCGCTCACGCCAAAGCAAGGACAAGGTGGCGCCCTGGCCCGGGAAAAATCGCTCAGCCGTGGCGGCAATCGAATGAACGTCGAAAAGAGTGCCGTAGGCGTCAAACACAACTGCAGCTACTGCCATATCGCGACCGGAAAGATGTTCTACGGAGGTACTGGCCAAACGCTTACTGGCGTTGCCGGGAAAGCAGGCAGTTTAGCGAGTTTTGCGGACGGGTTCCCGCGCGGCGCTCCAAACGGCGCGACCACCGTAACGCAATCGGGCGCCACGGTGGTCGCTTGTCTCCTCCGCCATCAAGCGGCGGATTGTTTCGGCCTGCGGTTAAGCGACCTTCTTGTTGGTGTCGTGATCGAAGAACTGCTCGTCCTCGGTCGAGCCTTTCAGCGCACCGGTCGAGGCTTCGCGCTCGATGGTGGTGGTCACGGCATCGAAATAGCCGGTGCCGACTTCGCGCTGATGCTTGACTGCGGTAAAGCCTTGCGAGGCCGCTTCGAACTCGGCCTCCTGCAGTTCGACAAAGGCGCTCATCTGGTTGCGGGCATAGCCATGCGCCAGATGGAACATCGAGTAGTTAAGACTGTGGAAGCCAGCCAGCGTGATGAACTGGAACTTGTACCCCATGGCGCCCAGCTCCTTCTGGAAGCTGGCGATTGTCTTGTCGTCGAGGTTCTTCTTCCAGTTAAACGACGGCGAGCAGTTGTATGACAGCATCTTGCCCGGGAACTTGGCGTGAATCGCTTCTGCAAAGCGACGCGCGTACGCGAGGTCCGGCTTGCCGGTTTCGCACCACACCAGATCGGCGTAGGGGGCATACGCCAGACCACGCGAGATGGCCTGGTCAATACCTGGCTTGGTTCTGAAGAAACCCTCGATGGTGCGCTCGCCAGTCAAGAACGCCTTGTCGTTGTCGTCGATATCTGCGGTCACAAGGTCTGCTGCCTCAGCGTCGGTGCGGGCAATCAGAATGGTAGGCGTGCCAGACACGTCAGCGGCCAGGCGGGCAGCCACCAGCTTGGCGACTGCCTCACGCGTCGGTACCAGCACCTTGCCACCCATGTGTCCGCACTTTTTGACCGAGGCGAGCTGATCTTCGAAATGAACGCCAGCCGCACCTGCCTCGATCATCGCCTTCATCAATTCGAAGGCGTTCAGAACGCCACCGAAGCCAGCTTCAGCGTCGGCCACGATCGGCGCGAAATAGTCGATGTCGTTCTTGCCCTCGGACCATTGAATCTGGTCGGCGCGCTGAAAAGTATTGTTGATGCGCTTGACCACGAGCGGCACCGAGTTGGCTGGATAGAGCGACTGATCGGGGTACATCTCGCCCGCGATATTTGCGTCGCCCGCGACCTGCCAGCCTGACAGATAGATCGCCTTCAGGCCTGCCTTGACCTGCTGCATGGCCTGGTTGCCGGTCAGTGCGCCAAGCGCGTTGACGAACGGCTCATCGTGCAGCAGTGACCAGAGCTTCTCCGCACCACGCTTGGCCAGGGTATGTTCGATCGCCACCGAACCGCGCAGCTTGATGACGTCAGCCGCGCTGTAACCGCGCTTGATGTCCTTCCAGCGCGGATTGCTTTCCCATTCTTTCTGCAGCTTTTGCGCTTCGAGTTCGCGTGCACTCATGTCAAATCTCCTGGCGTGGTCATGAAAGTGGCGGGAGCATCCGCCGACATCCATATGCTAGCCGAGTGACCGTGACGCAACAAGACTTTTGTCTTATATAAGAGTAAAAATAATAATCAATTAAAACAATGAGTTTACTTCTATCATCTCATTATGTGAAACGCTGTTCGCCGCTATGAAATGATCATGCCGCAGCGCATCACGACATCCTCCACATTGTGGAAGGGGATTTGCACGACGTAAAACCGTGCACCACAGCCAAAAAAAAATGCCGCGCCCTGAACAGGCACGGCATTTCGCCGACGTGCAGCGCGACTCAGTGCATCTCGGCCGATTCTTCGTCCTCGCTCAAGACGGCAGCATCGATCACCCCGTCGAAGGTGAAGTGGCCCTTGGAGTCGCCCACCTTGATGACGGACTTGGGACCGAACTTTCCTTCCAGGATCATGCGCGCCAGGGGGTTTTCGATCTGCTGCTGGATGGCCCGCTTGAGCGGGCGAGCGCCGAACAGTGGATCGAAACCGACCAGGGCCAGGCGATTGAGTGCTGCCTCGCTGACCTCAAGACCGATCTCGAGCTTATGCAGACGTGCCTTGACGCTTTCCAGCTGCACCCGGGCGATCGATGCGATATTGGCCTGATCAAGTGCGTGAAACACCACCACCTCGTCGATGCGGTTCAGGAACTCGGGACGGAAATGCTGCTTGACCTCCTGCCATACCAGACCCTTGATGCGTTCGTACACCGCCTGCGCATTCTCATCCCCCTCGGGCGAGCCCTCGGCCAGGATCAGCTGCGAGCCGATATTCGAGGTCATCACGATCACGGTGTTCTTGAAATCCACAGTGCGGCCCTGGCCATCGGTCAGACGCCCGTCGTCGAGCACCTGCAGCAGCACGTTGAACACGTCGGGATGGGCCTTTTCCACTTCGTCGAGCAGGATCACCGAATAGGGTTTGCGCCGCACCAGTTCCGTCAGATAGCCGCCTTCCTCGTAGCCCACGTATCCCGGAGGGGCCCCGATCAGACGCGCGACCGAATGCTTCTCCATGAATTCACTCATGTCGATGCGGATCAGAGAATCCTCGCTGTCGAACAGGAAGTTGGCGAGCGCCTTGCACAGCTCGGTCTTGCCCACCCCGGTCGGCCCGAGAAACAGGAACGAGCCATACGGCCGATTCGGATCTGACAGGCCGGCTCGCGAGCGGCGAATTGCATCCGAGACGAGGCGCACCGCCTCGTCTTGACCGATCACGCGCTGGTGCAGCTTGTCTTCCATCTGCAGCAGCTTCTCGCGCTCGCCTTGCATCATCTTGGAGACCGGAATGCCGGTGGCACGCGACACCACTTCGGCAATCTCCTCGGCACCTACCTGGGTGCGCAGCAACTGGTTCGGTTTGGCCGCCGCACCATTGGCGGCTTCAGCCACCTTGAGCTGTCCCTCGAGCGTTGGCAGCCTGCCATACTGCAGCTCGGCCACCTTGTCGAGCTTGCCCTCGCGCTGCAGACGCGCCAGCTCCACCTTGACGCGGTCAATCTCTTCCTTGATGTGCGCTGCACCCTGCACCGCGGCCTTCTCGGCTTTCCAGATTTCGTCGAGATCCGAATATTCGTGCTGCAGCCGCTCGATCTCTTCATGGATCAGTTGCAAGCGGCGCAAGGATGCCTCCACGACCTGACGGATATGGTCAGGATGGCTATCGGTGCCTCCCCTCTTACCTTCTCCAATCGAGAATCCGAATTTGGTCGCAATGACCGCGTGCTCCCGGCGCCCCTTCAGAGCCCGTCCGAGAAGTTCCTCATTGTGGAAGGGCCCATAGACCTCGGCCGTGTCAAAGAAGGTGACGCCACGATCCGCCGCGGCCCGCCCTCCCCCGTCGCCGACGTGATGCGCTGGCT
>CAZZVZ010000367.1:0-3998 GCA_964657655.1 Gammaproteobacteria bacterium
CACGCCATCGAGACCGTGCGACAGTAGCCGCTCGGCGATGGAGCGGACATCTGCCGTCTCCAGGTCAGGCGCGATCTTGAGTGCGATCGGCACGTAGCGCCGATGCTCGGCCGCAAGGCGCGCTTGTTCACTCTTGAGCGCTTCGAGCAGCCGGTCGAGGGCGTCGCCTGCCTGCAAGTCGCGCAGTCCCTTGGTGTTGGGAGACGAGATATTGACCGTCACATAGCTGGCATGCGGATAGACCGCCCGCAAACCGGTCAAATAATCGGCGAGTGCCTGCTCATTGGGTGTGGTGGCGTTCTTGCCTATGTTGAGGCCGAGCACGCAATCACTCTTGGCGCGCGCGACGTTGGCAAGGAAGCTTTGCAGGCCACCGTTGTTGAAACCCATGCGATTGATGAGCGCATCGGCGCTTTCGATGCGGAACATGCGCGGACGTGGATTACCGGCTTGAGCCACAGGCGTGACCGTGCCGACTTCGACGAAGCCAAACCCAAGCGCGGCCAGCCCATCGATGGCAGCGCCTTCCTTGTCGAGGCCGGCGGCAAGGCCCACCGGATTGGGAAAATCGATTCCCATCACGCGCGTTGCTGTGGCGCGTGGCTTGGCGCCCGCGAGCATTGCGGCGCTGCCTGCCATGGTGCCGAGCGCTTTTAACGTGACATGGTGCGCACGTTCGGCGTCGAGCGCGAACAACAGCGGCCTGAGCAGTGGATAAAGCTCAGCGAGCATCAAGGCCCGCAGCCAGCTCAGGCCTCGTCGTCGTCGCGTTCAAGCAAGGACCATTGCCCGTTGTTGAGAGCTTCAATCGGTCGGAAGTTGGCCTTGTAGGCCATGTTCGCGCTCTGCGAGATCCAGTAGCCAAGATAGACATAGGGCAGACCCAGGTCGCGCGCCTGGGAAATCTGCCAGACGATGTTGTAGGTCCCAAAGCTCGCACCCGGCAGGTCTGGCTCGTAGAAGGTGTAGACCGATGAGAGACCGTCATCGAGTACATCGATGATGCTGACCATGCGCAGTGCACCGGCCTGCGGCCCGCTCGATTCCCGAAACTCCACCAGACGCGTATTGACCTTGCTCTGCAGGAGAAACTGGCTGTACTGGTCGCGACTGTCGTGATCCATGCCGCCGCCTGCATGACGGCTCATCTGGTAACGCAGATAAAGACTGTAGTGTTCAGCGTCGAAAGCCAGCGCACAGATGCGCGCCTCGAGGTGCCCATGGCGTGCCTGCGCACGGCGCTGGCTGCGATTGGGACGATAGGACTCGGCGCGTACCCTGACCGGCACACAGGCCCGACAGCCGTCGCAGTAGGGTCGATAGGTGAACAGGCCGCTCCGTCTGAAGCCGGACCGCACCAGCTCGCTGTACACGTCGGCATTGATCAGGTGGCTGGGCGTTGCAACCTGCGAGCGTGCATGGCGGTCGCCCAGGTAGCTGCAGGGATAGGTAGCCGTAGCGTAGAACTGCAACGCGGCAAACGGCAGTTCTTTAAGTTGCGTCATGCGCTCGATCCAGACCGGGTGCTAGGAAAGCCACTGCAGACGCGCTGGCCAGGGCTCCGGTGCGGGCAAGTCGACCAGCCGGGAAATTCGTTCTGCAAAGATTTCTCGCTGGATCGGCCGGGCACCTAGAGACGCCAGATGGGTGGTCTGCTGCTGGCAGTCTATCATGGGAAAACCCTGGCCACGCAGCCAAAAAACCAGGCAGCTCAAGGCGATTTTGGAAGCGTCGCTCTGGCGCGCAAACATCGACTCGCCATAGAACATGCGTCCGAGGCAAACCCCGTAAAGTCCGCCCACCAACTGGTCCGCCACGTAGGTTTCGACCGAGTGCGCCAGTCCCATTTCATGCAGTTCGAGGTAGGCGTCGACGATCACCGGCGAAATCCAGGTGCCGCTCTGGCCGTCGCGTGGCTGGGCGCACGCCCGCATGACCTCCTCGAAGGCTCGATCGACGTGAATTTCTGGAGCGCTGCTCGACGTGCCGATCGCCTTGAGACGCTTCTTCAAGGAGTGTGACACACGGAATTCGTCCAGATGCAGCACCATGCGCGGGTCCGGACTCCACCACAGCACCGGCTGATCTTCGGAAAACCAGGGAAAGATGCCGCGCCGATAGGCATCGACCAATCGATCGGGCCGCAGATCTCCACCGATGGCAAGCAGCCCAGAGGGGTCAGTAAGCGCCTGGCGGATCGGCGGGAAGGGCGCATCCCGGTCCAGCCAGGGGATCAAGTTTCGACCGGCCGCTTTTCCTGCGGCATATTAAAGCGCGGAATGTAGGCGATGCTGCCGCTGTGCAGTTCGAATGTGCCCCGACGACGGTCTTCGAAGTATCTTTCGAGCGTCTGACTGACCGTGCGAAAGGCGATCTCCGACCATGGAATGTCGTCTTCTGAAAACAGGCGTACGTCGAGGCTCTCGAGCCCTGCTGTGAACTCGACATCCAGCAGCCGTGCACGGTAGAAAAGGTGAATCTGGTTGACATGCACCACATCGTAGGCCGTGAAAAGCGGTCCGAGCTCGACGTGGGCGCCGGCTTCCTCCGAAGTCTCCCGAAGCGCTCCGTCGGCGGTTGTCTCGCCGTTCTCGAGAAAGCCTGCAGGCAAGGTCCAGTAGCCGTAACGCGGTTCAATCGCACGTTTGCAAAGCAGGACCAGATCATCCCAGACTGGCAGCGTACCGACCACGACCTTGGGATTCTCGTAGTGGATCATGCCGCAATTCTCACAGCAAAAGCGCTCCCGGTTGTCTCCTGGAGGAATCTTGGAAACCAGTGGTGCGGCGCAGTTGGAACAAAATCGCATAACGCAGTTTACAACGCAGCGCTGCGCGGCTGCCATATCGCCCTCTGGAGATTTGTATGCCGCGAAATCCTGTGAACCAGCATCCTCACAGCAAATTGCGTGAGGACACGATTTCAGGCATAATCTTTCTTCTGACGCGGGGTGGAGCAGTCTGGCAGCTCGTCGGGCTCATAACCCGAAGGTCACAGGTTCAAATCCTGTCCCCGCAACCAAATTTCAACGGCTCGCTTGCTCACGCAATCGGGCCGTTTTGGTTTTGACTTTCGCTAAGTTTGAATGCTCGCTATCGACCCAAAGCTGTCGACGCACAGCAGTCGATCGAACCTGGGGGCATTCGGTCGACCTCTACCGGTCCGTTCATCGTCTTTTTTGTAGTGAGATTCTTGCTGAAGTATTTACGGCTGAAGAGGCGTAGTGCAATAACAGGGAGAGTCCTTCCTGCCGCCGCCCTCGGGGCTGTCTTGGGGACCCAGCGCATTCAACGGCATGAAGACGGAGTTCTTCCCGACCGACTTGCATTTGTCCTCGCAGAGGCCTGCCAAACGCTCAGCGGGTCTGTTATGCAGACCCATATAAACGACGACAAGAGTGACCACCAGAAACGAAAGTGCGATCACGAGAAGATGTTTCTGTTCTACAAGCATTTCAAGTCCAATGGTTGTCGCGACCCCGCAGCGAAGACTATTCTCGGTCCGCTTTCGGCGTTTTCCACGGCCGGCCGGTTGTGGCCGACAGCGCCTTCCATCGATCCTGCCTCTGCGGATGCGTCTTGTCGACCCAAAGCGAAAAAGTGGATCATTGGATTGCGGCCATTCGGCGAGCCGACTTCAATTGCATCATGTAAAAAGCGCAGAGCAAACTTGGGTTATCACCGATCCCAAGAACCCGACCCACAATATGAGAAACGAGACATTCGCTATATACCGGCAGGTTCGCAACCAATGATCCTTGCGAGCAAATGCGGTGTATTCGGTGCCGTTGAGATATGAGAAGGCCCGCACTCCGGAATTGAATCGCCAGATGGAGAATTCCGACTTGATGGAATTGTAGTAGTGCGCGTATTTAATGGCGAGGCGTGATTGGGCTGCCAACAGGCTGCAGCCGAACCCGGCACCGCCGGCCACCGCGGTGAGGAAAAAACAGCCAAACAAATCAAAGTGATCAACCACGACGTCTTACTTTCAAATAC
>CAZZVZ010000368.1:0-3988 GCA_964657655.1 Gammaproteobacteria bacterium
TGCGACAATTGCGAGACGGCATGCGCCTCCACCCACAATGGCACCTCGCGTCTGAACCGCGAGGCCGGACCAAACTTCGGCAGCATTCACGTGCCGACTTCGTGCCGTCACTGCGAGCACCCGCATTGCATGAAAGACTGCCCGCCCGACGCCATCCGGCGCGGCGCCAATGGTGAAGTGTTCATCACCGATGCCTGCATCGGCTGCGGCAACTGCAAGAGCAATTGCCCTTACGGCGTGATCCAGATGGCCTACCCGACCCACGGGCTGACCGACCGGGTGGTCGCGCGCGTGCGCGACGTGTTCCGCAAGGATCACGGTCATGACAGCCACGCCAAAAAGGCCGTCAAGTGTGACATGTGCAAGGACCTCAAAGGCGGTGCGGCCTGCGTGCGCGCCTGCCCGACCGGCGCCGCCATCCGTGTCAGCCCAGAAGCCTTCATGAAGGTGGCGGAACATTAGCCGCGCCCATCTGGTCCGGCTGCGTTGACATCTGCGGCATGCCTGCCGTAGGTGTAGGGTGACGGCTGATTGCCGCGCCGTGTATCCTGTCTCGCCATGCCTCTCGTCCTTTCGCGCTCGGTCCTCGTGACTAGAATCTGCGCCGGCGTCATCAGTTCGGTGGCCGTGCGCTTGTCGAGTGTCCTTCTTTGTCTGGCAGTGGGTGCCTGCGCTTCTCTGCCGCCGGTGGCGCCCGGCGAGACCACCTTTGCAGTGCCCGCCGATGGCGCCTCGCCGCTCGGCAAGATGGCAGCCGAGGCGATGGGCAATGACCCGCGCTCGGCGTTCCGGCTGCTGCCCGTGGCTTCAGGCGACTACGAGGCACGCGTGCAGATGATCAGGAAGGCACAGCACACGCTCGACCTGCAGTATTACCTGTTCCAGGCCGATGACACCGGCAAGTTCATGATGCGCGAACTGCGCAATGCGGCGGAACGCGGCGTCCGGGTGCGGCTTTTGGTCGATGATCTCTACACCAGCGGCGAAGACCCGATCTTCAGCGCGCTGAGCGCCTTCCCCAATGTCGAGGTGCGCCTGTTCAACCCGTTCGCCAACGGTCGAGGCGAGTTGTGGAGCCGCTTCGCGCTGGCCGCCACCCAGATCGGCCGCGTCAATCACCGCATGCACAACAAGCTGTTCATCGCCGACAACGTGGCAGCGGTGGCAGGCGGCAGAAACATGGCCGATGAATATTTCATGCGTTCGGCCACCGACAACTTCGTCGATGTCGATCTGTTCGCCATCGGTCCGGTGGTGCAGGATCTGTCGGCCCTGTTCGATTATTACTGGAACAGCGACTTCTCCTATCCGTTCTACAGCGTGGTGAAACCAAACAGCACGCCTGAGGCACTGCAGCGCCATTTCGACGAGTTGACCATCTATGCCGTGGCACCGCCGCACATCACTGCGCCCGACCGCTACCGCCTGTACACCTCGCTGCCCGATGAGCTGCAGGCTGGTCATATCGAAAGCCTGATCCACGCCAACGCCGAAGCCATTGCCGATCCGCTCGACAAGGCCAGGGGGGCCAATCTGACCAACGACGCCGGTACTGTGACGGATCATGTCCTGCACCTGATTGGCACAGCCGAAAAGAACGTGATCATGGTGTCGCCCTATTTCGTGCCGGGCAAGAACGGCCTCAAGAACCTCAAGGCCGAGGTCGATCGCGGCGTCAGCGTCACGGTCGTGACCAACTCGCTGGCATCGACTGACGAGCCGCTGGTGCATGTGGGCTACACGCACTACCGCAAGGCGATGCTTGAAGCCGGGGTACACATCAGGGAACTCAGTCCGAGCCTGGTGGCCCAGCGCAACATGCTGGGCGAGTTTCATGGTTCGCTCGGCGCGCTGCATGCCAAGGTCGCAGTCGTCGACGACTCGCGCATTTTCATCGGCTCGATGAACCTGGATGAACGTTCCGCGTTCGAGAACACGGAACTCGGTCTCATCATCGACAGTCCCGAGCTGGCGCGGCTGTTCGAGTTGCGTACCGATCGCGCCAGCAGCTATGAACTGCGCCTGTCACCCGAAGACAAGATCCAATGGGTTGCTGATGTCGGCGGCAAGGAGGTGGTGTTCGACGACGAGCCGGAAGCCGGCTTCTGGACCCGCTTCGAGCTCGGCGTGCTCGGACCCTTCGTGCCCGAGAGTCAGCTCTAGAGCTGGCTGCGACAGCAGCGACCTGACGGCGCTTTGTCCCCTTGCGAACGAATTCCGCGACAAGTAGTCTATTCTTGGGAGTTAGCGGCCATGAATGCCGATCTTTCCCGCTTCGCCACACTTCGGAGACCTGATAATGAAACGCACGCTTGTTCTGACTTCGCTTGCTCTGTCGCTGGTCGCTGCTGCACCTGCGACTTTTGCCCAGACTCCTGCTCCGGCACCCGCACCGGTGGCAGCCCCGGCTCCCGCACCTGCGCCGGCCGATGCCTCGAGCAAGCTGACCAAGGTCGAGGATCACATCAAGACGCTGCACAAGGGTCTTGGCATCACGCCTGACCAGGAACCCAAGTTCGACGCCTTTGCTCAGGCCATGCGTGATCAGGCGCAGGCGATGTACACCGCCCGCGAGAACCGCGTCGATGCGGTCCTTTCAGCCCCCGATGAAATGCAGCGCTACGCCGATATGGCACAAGCCCATGCCGATTCGGCCAAGGCGCTGGTGCCCGCGTTCAGGACGCTCTATGACAGCCTGACGGATGCCCAGAAGAAGAAGGCCGACAAGATGTTCGCCCATCCGCACTCCAAGAAATAAGGAGCCCACATGAACCTGCGAAACCGAGTCATGTTGTTCGCTGCGAGCGCGCTTCTCTTCGGCGCAACCAGCAGCCCGGCACTGGCGCAGCGCGGTGGACCACCGCCGCGCGATCCCCATTTCAACCGTCCGGCCCCGCCGCGTCGGCCGCCTCCGCGGCCCTACTATCACAACTACAACGGCCCCTACTATCAGGCACCGGTGTACGCGCCGCCACCTTACGTCTACGCGCCGCCACCATCACCTGGCATCAACCTGATTATTCCGTTCCACTTCTAAATCGGGCAGCGTCGCACGCTGGTGCGGCGCGTCGGCCGCAGCGCACGGCCCTCCGGCGCCGCCTTCGGCGGTGAGGCATTCGTCGGGCGGGCCGCATCTCGCAATGTCCCACGCAATGGACGGTATTTGCAGGGTCTGGCCTCGAGGTACAGCCTCAAGAGAGGCTGACCTCTGCCGTTTCGAGCCGGCCCTGCGGAAATCCCTGTGAAAATCCTTGTTTCGGGAACTTGCTGAATGAGCCATCCTCCAAATACCGCAAGCTTGGGCGCGCTCCTTGCTGAAAGGCAGGAGCAAACGTAAGGATGACCGCGTTGGTGTCTCCAGGGAGGTCAATTCCGGTCTTATTGCGACACAGCACTTTTACTTTGGAAAATCAGGAGAAAAATATGAAACGCAGAACAATTCTGGCCGGTGTGCTCACCGCCATGACCGTCTTCGCTGCAGGCTGCACCACCACCGGAAACCCTTCTGGCGGCACCAGCATGAGCAAGCGTGAATCGATCAACAGTTCCAGCCAGGCTGCCCTGTCGCGTCTTTATGCCAACACCCGTGGCTCACATGAACTGGTGGCCAAGGCTCGCGGCGTACTGGTGTTCCCATCGGTGGTTGCTGCAGGTCTGGGCGTTGGTGGCGAATATGGCGAAGGCGAACTGCTGGTTGGTGGCGTTGCTGCTGGTTACTACAGCACTGCCAGCGCATCGCTGGGTCTGCAGATCGGCGCTCAGGACAAGGCCATGGTGTTCTTGTTCATGACTGAAGACTCGCTGCGCCGCTTCCAGAGCAGCGCCGGCTGGACCGCTGGCGCTGACGCCACCGTTGCCGTGCTGAAGGTCGGCGCCAACGGCGACATCGACACTGCCACAGCGACTGCGCCTGTGATCGGCTTCGTGGTCACCAACGCGGGCCTGATGGCCGGCGCGACCATCCAAGGCACCAAGGTATCGCACCTCG
>CAZZVZ010000369.1:0-3970 GCA_964657655.1 Gammaproteobacteria bacterium
CGTTCGCAGCGCATCGAGGATTTGTTCTCGACTGGGTACGCCAGCGTCAATGTTGTGTTGCGGACTGGACTCGTTCTGAGTCTTGCTTCTTGTAGGGGTAGAACTCTTCTTGCGCGCAGGGCGTGAAGCGCCCGCGCTTGGCTTTACAGGTTTCTCAGTTGACAAAGTTACATTTCTCTTTAGAATTTCGGGTTCGCTTCGACCGCATCGTGCCCAGATGGCGGAATTGGTAGACGCACTAGGTTCAGGTCCTAGCGGTGGCAACACTGTGGAGGTTCGAGTCCTCTTCTGGGCACCACGACGTTTGAGCAGCAACGCTTGAGCTTCGTGCGTTCTGCCGTGCCGGATGGCCCGCGATGCTGCCCGTCTTAATTTCCCCGCACTGAGCTTTACCTGACTGCGCTGCTCGAGCGCGCGCGTCCTGCACGTGCCATGGGAATATTCGCATGATACCCGAACCGGACTCGCCGAAAGCGCCGTTGCGTCATTTGCACCCCGGGACCGGTGCGGCGCTGTGGCTTTGGCGCACCGAGCGAGCAGAGCGGCCGATCGCAGCTGTCAGGCATTGATGCTCGGAGCCCTCAAGGCGCTTGCAACACCGCCCAGCCAAAAGCCTCCAGCTGCAGCATGCCGGACCCCGCGTCATGCCGCGCGGCGTCGGCCAGCAGCAGCGCCAAGGAGCTGGGCAGTTCGAGCATGGCGTCTTTTTCGGCGGCATTGAGCGCCACCAGCAGTGTGTGTTCACCAGCCGTGACCTGGTACGCCAGCAGTGTGGTCGAGATCTGCACGATGTCCACACGCGCCTGTTCCAGCCAGCCGCAGGCACGCCGCAACCCGATGAGCTGCTGGTGCAGCCGGTACAGCCACCAGCCGCCAGGCGAAAGCTCGCCTGGCACCGCCGGGAATGCTGCACGAATCGCGTCGTCGCCGCCCGGACGCGCTTCCTTGATGGCGCGAAAGCCCTGTTCGTCGCCGGCATAGATCGACGGCACGCCAGGCAAGGTCAAGAGCAGCACCGTGGCAAGCGCGATGTGGCGCGGCTCGCCGAGCCTGCTTGCGATACGCGTCACGTCATGGTTGCCGATGAAGGTCAGCGGCAAGAAGCTGTCGAGCCACCGGTTGTGGCGTTCGAGCGCATGCTTCAGCTCGAACCAGTTGCGGTCATTGAGCGAGCTCCACACCGCTTTCCAGAGCTCGTACTGGGTCACGGCATCAAAGCCTGACTGCTCGACCATGGCGCTGTAGTCGCCGTGAATCACTTCACCGACCAGGTAGGCGCCTGGATATCGGGTCCTGACCTCGGGTAGCACGGCACGCCAGAACGCGGCATCAACGCTGTAGGCGGCATCAAGACGCCAGCCCGAGGCACCGCGTGCAAGCCAGTAGAGCATCACCTTCATGACGTGTTCGATCACCGCGGGCGCGCCGTGATTCAGACGCACCAGCTGGGCGTGCCCTTCGAAAATGCCCACTTCAGGCCGCTGGTCGGGTGCCGCAGGCGACGGCCATTGCAGATGAAACCATTGCCCCATGGTCGATGCGCGAGCGTGGACGGTAACGTCCCTGAAGGCCTGGAACTCGCGTCCGACGTGATTGAAGACACCGTCGAGCACCACCGCCAGATCGCGCTGACGGGCTTCCTTGATCAGCGTATCGAAGTCAGCCTCATCACCCAGACGCGGGTCGATCAGAAAATGGTCAGTGGTGTCGTAGCCGTGCGTCTCGGAACAAAAAATGGGACCAAGCAGCAGCGCCGTGACACCGAGTTCCTTTGCGTAGTCGAGCCAGGGCACGATGGCGAGAAGTCGGTGCTCGACGTGCGCGCTGGCATCGCGCACGTGTGCTGCGCCCACGAAGCCGAGCGGGTACAGGTGCCAGAACACGGCCTGACGCGCCCAGCGGCGCTCGACTGCATGGGCCACCTCAGGCACAGCCGGCGGTTGGCTCAAGCCGCACAGCCCACCTGGTTGCGGTCCGTCAGGGCTCGACGTTGATATGGTTGGTAATCGACGACGTGACGCAGTCGCGGATATGGTGTTCCAGGCGATCGAGCTGATCGACCGCTGCATGCACCACGCCGTTGGGACGACCCTTCAGAACGTCGTCGGCGAACACCTGCGACGACCACACGATATGCCCCAGTGCAGCTGCGTATTCGACCACATAGCGATACTGCGCGCCGCTTGCCGACAACCCGAAATAACCTTCGATCCGACCACTCATCATGACCACGCTCCTCGTTTTGCGGGTTGGACATGAGGAGGCAACTGGCGTTCCAGTTCAGGCCGGGTCCGCCTTGCCGAGCAAGAACTCGATGCCGACGCCGTCGTAGCGTTCGAACGGCTGGTGAATCCAGGGATTCTCGAGGAGAACTTCCACCACATAGTCAGGGCTGAAGATGGAACTGGGCTTTTGCCACAGCACTGCGGTGCGCAGTTCTGTGACATCTGGATAACGCACCGGCAGCTCCTTGCACACCGCTTCGAGCGTGATGCCGGAATCAACCAGGTCGTCGACCAGCAGCACGCGGCCTGCCATGGTCTTGCCGGTCATGGTGATGTTCTGGCCGATATCGAGCGCGCCCTGGAGCGTGCCGCCAGCGCCACGATAGGAACTGGTCGACAGGATCGCGAGCGGTTTTTCGAAGACCCGCGACAGCGTGTCGCCGACCCGCATGCCGCCACGTGCCAGGCACAGCACATGATCGAATTTCCAGCCCGAGTGGTAGATCTTCAGTGCCAGCAGCTCGATCAGCGCGTGGTACTCCGTCCAGTCGATCCACAGGTGCTCAGAGTTCGATGCGGGTTGCCGGTTTTCGTCCATGATCAGCTAAAGGGATGCTTCAAAACGATGGTCTGATCGCGATCCGGACCGGTCGAGATCATGTCGATCGGCACGCCGCAGACTTCCGCCAGCCGGCTCAGATAACGCTGCGCGCCGGCCGGCAGCTTGTCGTACGACGAGATGCCGAAGGTGCTTTCCTTCCAGCCCGGCAATTCTTCGTAGACCGGCTCGCAGGCGGTGATGTTGGTGGCGCCAAAAGGCAGGATGTCGATCACCTCGCCGTCGACCTTGTAGCCAACACCGAGCTTGATGATGTCACATTCATCGAGCACATCAAGCTTGGTGATGCAAAGGCCCGACACGCCATTGATCTGGATCGAGCGCTTGAGCGCGGCGGCGTCGAACCAGCCGCAGCGCCGCGGGCGCCCGGTGACCGAGCCGAACTCATTGCCACGTTCGGCCAGTTGCCGTCCAACCTCGTCGAACAGTTCGGTTGGAAACGGGCCAGAACCCACGCGCGTGGTGTAGGCCTTGGTGATGCCGAGCACGTACTCGAGGGTCTGCGGACCGACCCCGGCACCAGCTGCAGCAGCGCCAGCCACGCAGTTGCTCGAGGTCACGAACGGGTAGGTGCCATGATCGACGTCGAGCAGCGCGCCCTGCGCACCCTCGAACAGCAGATGCTTGCCCGCCTTCTGCGCGTCGTACAGGCTTCTTGGCACATCGGCCACCATCGGCTTGATGCGCGGTGCAAGCGCCATGGCGCTGTCGAACACCTGTTCGAGCGACACCGCCTCAGCACCCAGATACTTGGTCAGGACGAAGTTCTGATAATCGAGCACTTCAGTCAGCCGCTCACGAAAACGCTCGGGCAAAAACAGGTCCTGCAAACGCAGGGCACGGCGAGCCACCTTGTCTTCATAGGCAGGCCCAATGCCACGCCCGGTGGTGCCGATCTTGCCGCTGCCCTGACGCTTCTCGCGCGCCTGATCGATGGCCACGTGATAAGCGAGAATCAGCGGGCATGCCTCGCTGATGCGAAGGCGCGACGCGACGTTCAGACCGGCGCGCTCGAGCTCATCGATTTCTGACAGCAGCGCCTCGGGTGACAGCACCACGCCGTTGCCGATGTAGCAGATGGTCTCGGGACGCATGATGCCCGAGGGAATCAGCCGCAACACCGTCT
>CAZZVZ010000370.1:0-3958 GCA_964657655.1 Gammaproteobacteria bacterium
TGAATTGGCTCGCCTGCTGCACGCACACCCGAGGCCAGCGCGATGTCGCGCGTCTTGGTATCCGTGAGGCGCGCCTCGATATCCCACAGCCCGTCCTCGCGTGCGAACGCTTCAAGCAATATCGAGCGCGTGTGCTTGAGGTGCCGAACGGGCGGCATGGCGGGCATGAAAAAAAGACGAGATTGAGAGGGCGGCGAAACGAGCGTGCGGGAAGCCGCACGGTGTGAATCAGTCGGCAAGCTCATCTGAGCATTGCAAAATGATCGCTAAATCATAGCATGGCACGGCGCATCACCCGGCGGAGCCGGGGCAGCGACACTGGCACGCGGCGTCACGCCTTGTCTTTGGTGCTGTCTCGGGCGCGGCGCATGACAGTGCTGATGGTGTCAGCATCAAAGCCACGACTTGCGAGAAAACGCTGCTGGCGGGCACGTTGCTGCATGTCCTCGGGTGCGACGCCGAACTTCTTGCTCCATACGGCCTCGCAACGCTCGACTTCCGTTTCCTTCAAGCGCGCCGTCTGCTCGGCGATGATGCTCTCGTCGAGACCGTGCTGAGCCCATTCACCTTCGAGCCGCCGCAATCCGTATTTCTCGGATCGTCGGTGGGACAAGCTGTCGGCGAATCGCCGGTTGGAAAGCAGCTTCTCGTGTTCGAGCGTGTCGAGCAGCTGGTCGAGCGCGCTTTCATCTTCGGTGTGCGCGGCAAGTCGCCTGCGCAGTTCCACGCGGCTGTACTCTCGCCGCGACAGCGCCTCTAACGCACGCTGACGCAGCGAGATCTGCCGCATTGACTACTCAGCAGCGGCAGCCGGGGCTACGGCGCTATTCGGGTCGAGTAACTTGACGCCTGCCTGTTCGCGAATCTTGTTCTCGATCTCGCGCGCGATCTCGGGATGCTCGCGCAGAAATTCGCGGGCGTTGTCTTTGCCCTGACCAATTTTTTCGCCGCCATAAGCGTACCAGGCACCAGATTTCTGAACGATATCCTGCTCAGAACCCATGTCAACGATTTCGCCCTCGCGCGAGATGCCTTCACCGTAAAGAATGTCGAACTGGGCGACCTTGAAAGGCGAGGCAACCTTATTCTTCACGACCTTGACCTTGGTTTCCGAACCGATCACTTCCTCGCCGCGCTTGATCGAGCCGGTGCGGCGGATGTCAAGACGCACGGAGGCGTAAAACTTGAGCGCATTGCCCCCTGTGGTGGTCTCGGGGTTGCCGAACATGACGCCGATTTTCATGCGGATCTGATTGATGAAAATTACCAGCGTGTTGGTGCGCTTGATGGTGCCAGTCAGTTTGCGAAGTGCCTGGGACATGAGGCGCGCCTGGAGGCCCGGCAACGAGTCACCCATTTCACCTTCGATTTCAGCTTTTGGCGTGAGCGCTGCGACCGAATCGATGACGATCAGATCAACCGATCCCGAACGTACCAGTGCATCTGCGATTTCGAGCGCCTGCTCGCCGGTGTCGGGCTGCGAAATCAGCAGTTCCTGGAGATTGACGCCGAGTTTTTGCGCATACTGCGGATCAAGGGCATGTTCTGCATCGATGAAAGCGCAGACGCCACCGATTTTTTGCATCTCGCCGATCACCTGAAGCGTCAGCGTGGTCTTGCCCGACGATTCGGGGCCGTAGATCTCGACCACGCGGCCACGCGGCAGGCCGCCGACGCCAAGCGCAATGTCAAGACCAAGCGAACCCGTAGAGACGACCTGAATGTCGCTGACTACTTCTCCGGCACCCAGGCGCATGATCGAACCCTTGCCGAACTGCTTCTCGATCTGCGACAGCGCAGCCGACAGCGCCTTGGCTTTCTCGGATGCCGCGGCAACTGCTGCTTTTCCCTTACTTTCGTCCATGAAATCTCCCAAGAAGTCAGCCTCGCGTGTACGCTTGACGCTGACAAAATCCAGCGGCGACTATAACGCATCGCCCCACCCAAAAATCCTCCGGCGACGGCTGGTTGCGCAGTAAGCTGCATTGCCGCGTGCCAGCGCCTGACCCCCTCGCTACAATGCGGCATCCGACGAAGTAAGTACCCGCAATTCGGGAACAATTGTACCCTATTGTCGGCAGCCCGCAAGAACTTTGTTTCAAGGTCGGATTTTCTCTATGACCGCATGAGAATTCTCATTGCAGAAGACGACAGCGTGCTGCGCGATGGACTATCTCGTTCTTTGCGCGATTCGGGCTATGCCGTGGACGTGGTCGCCTCGGGTAGTGACGCCGACACAGCCCTTACCGCCCAGACATTTGACCTCGTCATTCTCGACCTCGGGCTACCGGGCATGTCGGGCGAAGAAGTCATCAAGCGGCTGCGCAGCCGGAATAACGCGGTACCGGTGCTCATCCTTACAGCAGCAGACAGCGTCGAGCAGCGCGTTCGCGGACTCGATCTGGGGGCCGACGACTACATGGCCAAACCGTTTGCACTATCCGAACTGGAAGCTCGCGTCAGGGCCCTCACGCGCCGCGCCAGCGGCGGAGGTTCAAGTGTCATGCGCCACGGCGCCCTATCGTTCGACCAGGTTGGCCGCACGGCCTACCTGCACGAACAGATTGTGGAACTCTCGGCACGGGAACTCGGGTTGCTTGAAGTGCTGCTGCAGCGCGTGGGCCGCCTGGTCAGCAAGGAACAGCTGGTCGATCATCTCTGCGAGTGGGGCGATGAAGTCAGCAACAACGCCATCGAGGTTTACGTTCACAGGCTGCGCAAGAAGATTGAACCTGCGGGCGTTCGTATTGCGACCGTGCGCGGCCTGGGCTACTGTCTTGAGCGTATCAACCAGCCCAACGCCCCGGCCTACAGCGGGTGAAGCGCGACGCGACGCCCGCACACCTCGCCAAAGACGAGGTGGCCTCGACCCGAGGCGCGCTGAGAGCGTTCCAGCCGACTTCCTTGTTCGGCGAAATACTGGACTGGATGCTGGCACCGCTACTACTGATGGTGCCAATCAGCATCGTGGCGACCTACCTGGTTGCTTCCTCGATCGCCAACACGCCATTTGACCGCACCCTGAGTGAGCGGGCCGTCAGTATTGGTCAGCAGGTTCATTTCAACGGCGGCGAGCCCGCGCTTTCGATGCCACAACCGCTGCAGCGCTTCTTGCGGATCGATGAAAACGAGCACGTCTTCTATCAGGTGCGCAATGCGCACAACCTGATCACAAGCGGAGACGCAGATCTGCCGATCCCCGCGGAGGCCGATCCGGCCTCAATCGGGCTGGTCCAGTTCCGCAATCTCACCTTGCGCGGTGAGCGGGTGCGCGTTGCGTACCTCGAAGTCGAAGACAGCGATGCAACCCAACAGCATGCCCTGGTGCAGGTCGCAGAAACACTTGGGGGCAGAGCACGCCTTGCCAATGAAATTATCAAGGGCGTGATGCTGCCCCAGTTCGTCATTTTTCCGATCGTGGTGGTCCTCGTATGGTTCGGTCTTGCACGTGGCGTGCGACCGCTCGGTCGCCTGCAGGAACGGATTGCCGCCCGCCGGCCGGACGACCTGAGGCCGATTGACCGCTACGACACGCCGATCGAAATGGCGCCACTGGTCGATTCCTTCAACCAGCTGCTCGCGAGGCTTGAGTCGAACATCACCGACCAGAAAAGATTCATCGCAGATGCCGCCCACCAGATGCGCACCCCGCTTGCCGGGCTGCGTACCCAGGCCGAGCTGGCGCTGCGAGCCAACGACCCCGAGGAAGTGAAGCGAAGCCTGCAGCAGTTGCTGCATGGCAGCGTTCGGGCGACGCGGCTGGTCGAACAGCTGCTGTCCCTGGCCCGCACCGAGACCAGCGCACATGCGCAAGCCAGCTTCACGATTCTTGACCTGGAAGGCTTGGCGCGCGAGGTGATGCGCGGCTGGGTGCCGTTGGCTCTGGAACGCAATATCGATCTCGGTTTCGAGCATGAGGCGGATGAGCTCATCGAGCGAGCGGAAGTGCGGGCCGGGG
>CAZZVZ010000371.1:0-3955 GCA_964657655.1 Gammaproteobacteria bacterium
GTCGCCTGGAGGTTTGCCAAAATTGAAGGTGAAGGTCTTGTCTGCCTTGGGCGCCTTGGCCGGAGCACCTGAGGAGGCTGAAGTCGCCTGCTCGAGCGGCGGCACGGCCTGACCCTTTTGGATCGCATCGGGCAGCGCACTACGCGCGGCGAACTGCTCGAGCACGGCAAGCTTTTGCGCTGCCGCCTGCCGCTGCTCGGGCGTTAGTTCCGGATCGGCCATGATCTCCTTTGACGCCTCGGCAATGGCCGCTGATGCGTCGCTGAACTTGGCTTGCGTGATCGCCTTCTTCGCATCGCTGTCCTGACTGATGCTGCCAAGTCCGACGCTCTGGAACAGGCTCACGGCCAGAAAGAAAATCACGTTGAACGTCAGATACAGGCGCAGGGGCGCCACGTAGCGGGCACGCTTGCCCTCGAAGTAGTCTGTGGTGAGCCGCCCTGGCGAAAACAGCAGGCGCTTCAGGCTCGCGACCAGCGTGCCTTCGAAGGCCACGTGGTGGCTGATGAACTCGTGCAGGAATTCGAACAAGGTGGGCATGTGCACGTGCGTGGTCTGGCCACATTCACTGCAGAAATTGCCCGGTGCCACCGCGCCACAGTTGTGGCACAGGGTCGCCTTTACACTGGTCTCCTCATCAGGAGACTTGGCTGGCAGGTCAACAGCGCCTGCCACCACGCTCTAGTGCACGTGCTGGGCGAGGTCGCCCTTCTTGTAGCTCTCGGCGATGCGCGTCAGATCGACCGGCTTGATCTTGCTCGCCTGTCCGGCACAGCCAAACTCCTCATAGCGCTGCTTGCACACCGCCTTCGCAGCGAGCAGCGCGGGTTTGAGATATTCGCGCGGATCAAAGGCGCCTGGGTGCTGCGTGAAATAGCGCCTGATGGCAGCAGTCATGGCAAGACGGATGTCGGTGTCGATGTTGATCTTGCGCACACCGTGCTTGATGCCGAGCTGGATCTCTTCGACCGGCACGCCGTAGGTCTCCTTCATCTCGCCGCCATTGTCGCGAATGATCTGCAACAGATCCTGCGGCACCGAAGATGATCCGTGCATCACCAGATGGGTATTGGGCAGGCGCGCGTGGATCGCCTTGATGCGGTCGATGGCGAGGATGTCGCCCGTCGGCTTCCTGCTGAACTTGTAGGCACCGTGACTGGTGCCAATCGCGATCGCCAGGGCATCGACCTGGGTGGCGCGCACAAAGTCGGCCGCCTGGTCGGGATCGGTCAGCAACTGCTCGCGCGTCATGGTGCCTTCGGCGCCATGACCGTCCTCCTTGTCGCCCATCATGGTCTCGAGTGAGCCCAGACAGCCGAGTTCGCCTTCGACCGTGACACCAATCGAGTGCGCCACGTCGACCACGCGGCGCGTGACATCGAGGTTGTAGTCGTACTCGGCAATGGTCTTGCCGTCTTCCTTGAGCGAGCCATCCATCATGACGCTGGAAAAGCCAAGGCGCATGGCCTGCACGCATACCGCAGGCGACTGGCCGTGATCCTGATGCATCACCACCGGAATATGCGGATAGGACTCGACCGCAGCCTCGATCAGATGGCGCAGGAATTTCTCACCTGCGTATTTGCGGGCACCGGCCGAGGCCTGCATGATGACCGGGCTGTTGGTTTCATCGGCCGCCTGCATGATGGCCTGCACCTGCTCGAGATTGTTGACGTTGAACGCGGGAAGACCGTAACTGTTTTCTGCAGCATGGTCGAGCAATTGGCGCATCGAGACGAGTGCCATCGTCTTCTCCTAATCAATAAAACGGGTGGTTCAAACAGCTGACTCGCGCACCGGCTTGGGCGCACCCAGGTGCTGGCCGACCTTGACGATCTTCATGGTGTTGGTGCCGCCGGGCTGGCCCATCGGCTCGCCCACGGTGAGAACGATCAATTCGCCCTGATGCACCAGTCCCTTTTCCAGCAGCAGCTCTTCGGCTGCTGCCAGCACATCGTCGCGATTGTCACCCTGGGCCAGAAAGAACGGCTGCACGTTGCGGTACAGGGCGAGCTTTCTGCGCGTCGCGAGGTTGGGTGTCAGGCCGTAGATCGGCTGATCGATATTGTGCCGGCTCATCCACAAGGCGGTCGAGCCCGAATCGGTGAGCGCAATGATGGCGCGTGTCTTCAGATGCCAGGCGGTGAACAGGGCACCATTGGCGACCGACTGATCGACCCGTATGAAGGTGCGGTTCAAGAAGTCCTTGTCGAGCTCGATCTCGGCTGATTTCTCGGCCTCAAGACAGATCGCTGCCATGGCCTGCACCACTTCGACCGGATACTTGCCACTGGCGGTTTCGGCCGACAGCATCACGGCGTCGGTGCCATCGAGCACCGCGTTGGCGACGTCTGAGACTTCGGCACGCGTTGGCATGGCATTGACGATCATCGACTCCATCATCTGCGTGGCGGTGATGGTCAGCTTGTTGGCTTCGCGCGCCATCTTGATCATGCGTTTTTGCAATGCCGGCACGGCCGCGTTGCCGACTTCAACGGCCAGATCGCCACGCGCCACCATGATGCCGTCGCTGGCGTCGAGGATCTCGGCCAGTGCGGGGATCGCTTCGGCGCGCTCGATCTTGGCGATCATCATGGGACGGCTCGAGCTGCTCGGCGCGGCCAGGTTGGCCAGCTGGCGCGCCATGGTCATGTCGGTGGCATTCTTTGGAAACGACACTGCGATGTAGTCGATACCGATCTGCATCGCAGTACGGATATCCTCCATATCCTTGGCTGTCAGCGCCGGCGCCGTGAGCCCGCCACCCTGCCGGTTGATACCCTTGTTGTTGGACAGTTCGCCACCGATCTTGACCTTGGTCTCGATGCGCGAGCCCACCACCTTGTCGACCACCAGCACGATCAGGCCATCGTTGAGCAACAGCACATCGCCTGGATGAACATCGGCCGGCAGCTCCTTGTAATCGAGTCCCACTTGATGCTGGCTGCCGAGGCCCTCGAGGGCGGCATCGAGCGTGAACGGCGCGCCCTTCTCCAGCTGGATGCGGCCACCCTCAAACTTGCCGATGCGGATCTTTGGGCCCTGCAGGTCGGCCATGATGGCGACTTCGCGACCAGCGTTGCTGGCCGCCTCGCGGATCGAACGGGCACGCGCGGCGTGATCTTCGGCGCTGCCGTGCGAGAAGTTGAGCCGGAATACATCGACCCCGGCATCGATCATTTCCTTCAGCACTGCATATTCGTTGCTTGCAGGGCCGACGGTGGCCACAATCTTGGTGGCGCGAAACAATGCGTCGCTCACGCGGCGGGCGCTCCCGTGGCACGCTCTTCGAGAACGGCTACTGCAGGCAAGGTCCTGCCTTCGAGAAACTCGAGGAAGGCACCGCCTCCAGTTGAGATGTAGTCGATGTCCTCGCTGATCTTGAACTTGGCAATCGCAGCCAGCGTGTCGCCACCACCTGCGATGGTGTAGGCCGGCGACTTGGCAATCGCGTTGGCGACCAGGCGCGTTCCTTCCTGGAACTGCGGATGTTCAAAGACACCCACCGGACCGTTCCACACGATGGTGCCGGCATGCTCGATCAGCACGGCCAGCACGGCTGCGGTTTTCGGGCCGATGTCGAGGATCATGTCGCCGCGCTCGACATCCTCAGCAGCAATACGGTTGCCGCGCGCCAGTTGCGACAGATCGCTTGACACCACCACATCGACTGGCAGCGGCACGCGCGCACCGCGCTGTTTCATGGCATCCATGATGGATTGTGCCTCGGGCACCAGGTCTGGCTCGGCCAGCGACTTGCCGATGCGCATGCCAGAGGCCAGCATGAAGGTGTTGCCGATACCGCCACCCACGATCAGCTGGTCGACGCGTTCAGACAGTGAGCGCAGGATGGTCAGTTTGCTCGACACCTTCGAGCCGGCCACGATGGCGAGCAGCGGCCGCTTTGGTTCATGCAGTGCTTTCGACAGCGCATCGAGCTCGGCGGCGAGCAAGG
>CAZZVZ010000372.1:0-3929 GCA_964657655.1 Gammaproteobacteria bacterium
GATCGTAAGGAGAGATCCGGGCGGACTGTACTTGGCAGCGTTATCGAGAATCTGTAGCAGCGCCATCTGAAATAGTTTTTTGTCTGCTTTCACCATCTTGTGCCCGCTCGCACCAAGCAATTCGATTGCATGACCTTCCAGTTCCTGAGCAGAGGCCTGAACGCTGCTTTCGATAAGTTCGACCAGATCGCAGTCTTCGCGGTTCACCCTGAGGTCAGACCTGTCGAGCTTGGCGGTAAGTAACAGGTGATGGGTGAGGTCGCTCAGCTGGCCGGTGTGCCAGCCGCCGTGATCCGTGCCGCGCGACGCCATCTCGCCACACTCGAAGAAAATGCCAGCAACAGCCACGGCCAGCTCGATCTGTTCAAGGTCGAAAGCAGTATGCCTGCGGTCGAGACCGTCGACTCGCTGCGCGCCCATCTGGCCCAGGTCGACTGTGATGCGCTCAGCCCGCGCGAAGCGCTCGAAACGCTTTACGTCCTAAAACGCCTGGCGGGTGACGCGACGTGAAACGGCGTGGTTTTCTGGCGGCCTTGGCCGGTGCGGCCAGCGCGCCGCTGTTTGGCGAGCGGGCCTTGGCCGTCGAACATGCAGCAGAACATCCGCTGGAACATGTTCTGGCCGCCAATCCGTTTCAGTTTGCTGTGGTGGGAGATCTGTTCAGTCGCAATGAAGGCGTTGAGGAAGCAAGCGCGCTGCTGACTTCGATTGGCCGTACCAATGCGCGTTTTATTCTTGATGTCGGCAGCGTCAAGAGTGATGAGGAACGCTGCAGCGACGAGCTTCTTGAGCAGCGCGTCGCGCTTTTCAATGCCAGCAGCATTCCGTTCGTGCCGGTAGCAGCACAAAGCGAGTGGCTGTCTTGTTCGTCGACCAAAGAAGGTGGCTTTGACCCTGGCGAGCGTCTGGAAGCGCTGCGCCAGGAGCTGTTCGCGAGCCCGCAGAGCATGGGTTCAAGCAGCTTTGGCATCGCGCGCGAGAGTGGTGTTCGCCAGTTTCGTCCTTTCTCCGAGAATGCACGTTTCGAGATGGAACGGATTCTGGTGGTGACTATCAATCTGCCGTCACCCAACAACGACTATCGCCTGGCTGGGGGACGCAATGGCGAGTTCGAGGATCGCATCATCGCCAATCATGCCTGGCTGGAGAGAGCCTTTCGCTATGCGGACCTGATGCGGCTCGCAGGTGTCGTGGTGGCAACCGAGGGCGATCCGGAATTTTCAAGGCCGCTCAGGGCGCCCGACCATCGCTCGCCGCGACGTGACGGCTTCTACGAGTTCAAGATGGAGTTGCGCGATGCGGTGCAGCGTTTTCGTGGTCAGGTGCTGCTGGTTCACAGCTCCGAGTCGGGCTACCTGATCGATCAGCCGTTGCAGGACCCAAGTGGCCGCGTGCTGAAAAATTTCACGCGCGTGCGCTCGCTGGCCTCCAACTACCAGGGCAGCTGGCTCGAGGTCGATGTCGACGCGCGCACACCGCGCGTGTTTCGTGTGGCCAAGCGCTCGGCCGAGCCGGCTGATGTCAGGTCCGCGAGCTAAGGGCAGACCCTGCTAGTGCTGCGGGATGCTGACGCGAAACATTGTTCCCGATTCGAGCGATGAGGTCACGCTCAGCTCGCCCTTGTGGCCCTTGACGATCTCCGAGCAGATGTAAAGACCCAGGCCGAGGCCGCCGCCGGGTGAACTTGTGACCGGGCGCCAGTAGGGCATCAGCAGGTGGGGCAGATCCTGCTGCGCGATCGGCTCCCCTTGATTGAGCACCTCGATCACCAGACGCTGGTCGACGATAAGCGCGCGCACTTCGATCGGATGACTCGATGAGCCATGTGTGAGTGCGTTGGCCACCAGGTTCGAGAGCAGTTGCTGCAGCCGGTATTGGTCGCCCGTGACCGGCTGTTGGATATCGATGGCGACCTGCATGGTCCGATCCGGATAGGTAATGCTCAGCTCGTCAACCGCGCGCTGCAAGGCCATGCCGAGGTCGTCAAGCATGACAGGCTTGACGCCGAGCCCGCTCCCCAGCCGTGCGCGCGCCAGGTCCATCACGTCACTGATGAGATGGCTCATGCGGGATACTGAACGGCCCATGCGCCTGGCAAGTTCCTTGATCCGCTCTTCCTGGCTGCTGCGTTCAATGACCGCGCTGGTGGCGCTCAGCGCGGCCAGCGGATTGCGTAGATCGTGGCCCAGCACGGCGATGAACTGTTCGCGCAGATCCGCCAGCGCGCGTGCGTCGAGCAAGGCAGTCTCGGCGGCTCGCGGCGCCGGTTATTTTCGAGGTGCAGCGCAATCAGTTCGGCAAAGGCGAGAAACATTTCCCTGGCCGCGCCGCTTTTGAGTTTGGCGGGTCGCGGGTCGATGGCGCACAGATTGCCGAAGTATTCGCCGTTGCCGGGAAGCACGATTGGCACCGAGATGTAGCTCTCGATGTTGTACATCCTCGGCGTGTGATGGCTGTGGTACTCGGGGTCTTCACTGGCGTGATCAATGATGATCGGCACGCGCGCGCTGCGTGACTCGAAGCACAAGGTGGTTTGCAGTTCGAGCTGGCCGCCGGGCTTGAGACCAAATCCGATGTCATCTTGAACGGCGCATGCCGTCCAGCTGACGTCGTCGACACGCGCCACCGCAGCAAAGCCCATCCCGGTGCTGGCGCAGATGACACGCAGCAAGGACGGGACGGCGTCGATGCGGCTGATGGCAGCAACGCTCTGGGCGATGATGTCCGGGCCAGGCGGCAAGTGGCCCTGCGGCAGATTCGATTCAGTCATGGGGCGCGCCACAGCTGGTGCAAGAGATGATCCAGAGCGAGGTGATAGGTGATTTCCAGCCCATGGCGGGCGCCAGGCGTCGTTCAAATGAATGCATGCCCGCAGCGTGGTGGTGTGCGACGGGGGAGAGCACCGACGGCCAGTGGCGATAGATAAGCAGCAGCAGCGGATGGCGGAAGCGGTGAGATTCGAACTCACGGAGGGCTTTCACCCTCGCTGGTTTTCAAGACCAGTTCCTTAAACCGCTCGGACACGCTTCCTCTTTTGCCTACCCGCTATTTTAGCCGGAGCTCGGCCTTCTCGCTTGAGTAGCGTCCCGGCTGCGCGCGATTTGTGCTGAATCCGCACAAAATTCCCACACTTCAGCTCACGGCCAGGGGCCGCTCGCGCGAGTGTGCGCGCTGCGCGAATGCGCAAGGCCCGGATAAAGGGACGGATCGCGATGTTGCGTGGCACACCAATTGCCGACCAGCCCGGGTCGCCCCACCCCAAATTACAGAGGCTCGCATGACTATTCCGGTGAAACCCTTGCGTTTTGAACCCTCTTTCGAGACGCCTGAGCCTGACGAAGCAGCCACCATCGAAGAGCTCGGTGCGACCCTCATGAAGATCTCGCAGAAGACCTTTGATGACTCAGGTCGTGCACTGCGCAGCGTGCATGCCAAGTCACACGGCATCATCAATGGTGAACTGACCGTTTTGCCGGGCCTCCCCGAGGAACTGGCGCAGGGCATGTTCGCCAGGCCCGGCGTGTACCCCGTGGTCATGCGCCTGTCGACCACGCCAGGTGACATTCTCGATGACAACGTGTCCACACCGCGCGGCCTGGCGCTCAAGGTGATTGGTGTTGAAGGCCCGCGTCTACCCGGCTCCGAAGGCGAGGCCAGCCAGGATTTCATGTTCGTCAACGGTCCGGCGTTCAATTCGCCAGATATCAAGGGATTCCTGCGCAGTCTGAAGCTTCTGGCGGCCACCACCGACCAGGCCGAAGGCCTGAAGAAGGGCCTGTCGGCCGCACTGCGCGGGGTTGAAGCGCTGATCGAGAAAGCAGGTGGCAAGAGCCCGACGCTGGTTGCGCTCGGCGGTCATCCGGAAACGCATATCCTGGGTGAGACGTTCTATAGCCAGGTCCCGATGCTGTACGGCCCGTACGTGGTCA
>CAZZVZ010000373.1:0-3888 GCA_964657655.1 Gammaproteobacteria bacterium
CGCATCGGGGAAGAGGTCGACCTTGATGTGCTCGAGGAACTCGGCCGAGTCGCCGGTCTGGTTTTGAATGTCCAGCAGTGACTGCAGCCACTGATGGGTGTTCTTTTGCATCTCCGAGAGCGACTCTTCGCTGGCGCGATAGAGCCAGTGCGCAGCCACGCCCGATTCAGCGATGCGATGCATTTCCTGGGTGCGGATCTGGAACTCAACCGGCGTGCCGAACGGACCCAGCACCGTGGTGTGCAGCGACTGGTAGCCGTTGATCTTCGGAATTGCGATGTAGTCCTTGAACTTGCCTGCGACGGGCTTGAACAGCGCGTGCAGCGCGCCTAGCGTCAGGTAGCACGAGGCATGGTCTTCCACCACGATGCGAAAGCCGTACACGTCGAGCACCTGCGAGAAGGACAGTTTGCGCTCCTGCATCTTGCGGTACACGCCGTAGATGGTTTTCTCGCGCCCGAACACTTCAGCCTGCAGTCCTGCCGCGGGCAAGGCACCGCGCACCGCCTCGAGCGTCTTGCCGACCACTTCGCGCCGGTTGCCGCGTGCCGCCAGAATGGCTTTCTTGAGCACTTCGAAGCGGCGTGGATAGAGATTTGCGAAGGCCAGATCCTGCAGCTCGCGGTACATCGCGTTGAGGCCCAGGCGGTGCGCGATCGGGGTGTAGATCTCAAGCGTCTCGCGCGCAATGCGGCGTCGTTTGTCGGTGGCCACGAACCCGAGCGTGCGCATGTTGTGCAGCCGGTCGGCCAGCTTGATCAGGATGACGCGCACGTCGCGCGACATGGCAAGCAGCATCTTGCGGAAGTTCTCGGCCTGCGCTTCCTGACTGTCCCGGAATTCGATCTTGTCGAGCTTGGACAGGCCGTCCACCAGTTCGGCCACCTGGCCGCCGAAGCGCTCGAGCAGCACTTCCTTCTTGATCCCCTGGTCTTCGATCACGTCATGCAGCAGCGCCGCCATGATGGCGTTGGCGTCGAGCTTCATGGCAGCGCAGATCTCGGCGACTGCAATGGGATGCGAGATGTAGGCATCACCGCTCGAGCGGAACTGCCCCAGATGCGCCTCGTCGGAGAAGCGGTAGGCTTCCTTGATGCGTTTGACGTCGGCTTCGCCGAGATAGCCTGCGAGCGTCTCGGTCAGAGGCGCGAGGCTTGCGATTCGATTCGGATTGGCGGGCAACGCTGCCGGGAACTGGGGAATGATCCCCGACCCGCTGTCAGGCGAGTGACCGGCCGCAGGAGGACCGGTACGACCTGTTTGATCCTTGCGACGCCTGAAGTTGACCAGGCGGGCAACTGAATCGAGGGCTGTACTCAAACTCACGCCACACCCCCTGTTGCTGCCTAGTCGCCAGACGCCTTCATGAACGTCAGGTGGGAACCTTCTTCAGCATTTCAATGCCGGTCTTGCCTTCGGCGATCTCGCGCAGTGCGGTCACGGTTGGCTTGTCGCGCGCATCGACCTTTGGGGTATGACCCTGCGCCAGCTGGCGCGCCCGATAGGTTGCAGCCAGCGTGAGCTGGAAGCGGTTCGGAATATGTTTCAGACAGTCTTCGACAGTTATGCGTGCCATGCGGTTCTAATCCTGAGAATGCTGCCAAGCAGCAGCAAAAGACCGTGTCAGACACCGAGCTCAGCGAAGATTTCGGCGTATCGAGCGGCTTGAGTGCGAAAGCGCAGACGAGTTGCGGCGACAATCGCAGTCAACTGTTCCAAAGCTTCTGGAAAGTCTTGATTGATAATAACATATTCGAATTCCCGGGCGTGCTCGATCTCGCCTTTTGCGGCGTGCATGCGACGCTTGATGACCTCCCTGGAATCCTGGCCGCGGCCGACCAGACGGCTTTCCAGCGCCTGGTAGGAGGGTGGCAGGATAAAAATCCCGACCGCGTCGGCAAAATGGCGGCGCACCTGCTGGGCGCCCTGCCAGTCGATCTCGAGCAGCACGTCGTGTCCTGCGGCGAGCGTGTCCTCGATCAGGCGCTTGGAGGTGCCGTAGAAGTTGCCGAAGACTTCGGCGTGTTCCAGGAATTCGCCAGCGGCCAGGCGCTCCCTGAATTGCTCGACCGAGACAAAGTGGTATTCGCGGCCATTTTCCTCCCCGGCGCGCGGCGCGCGCGTGGTGGTCGACACCGACAGTCGGATCGCCTGATCACGCTCCAGCAGCGCCCTGACGAGGCTCGACTTGCCGGCACCCGACGGCGCAGCCACGATCAGGACGGGGCCCGAAGGGCTGCGGGCGCCGGTCGCGGCCACGTCACTCAAGGTTTTGCACCTGTTCACGCATCTGCTCGATGAGAAGCTTGAGCGACATGGCGGCATCTGCCAGTTCAGCAGCCGCTGCCTTGGAGCCCAGTGTATTGGCTTCGCGGTTGAGCTCTTGCATCATGAAATCAAGGCGTTTGCCGCATGGGCCGCCCGCGCTGATGATGCGCCCGGTTTCAGACAGGTGGACCGAAAGGCGCGACAGCTCTTCAGCCACGTCGATGCGCACGCCAAACAGCGTCACCTCCTGGCGGATCCTGTCGAGAATCTCATCGCGCCGCGCGCCGTTGATGTGGGCGTCCTTGTCGGCCTGGCTCAGACCGAGGGCGCCGTACAGACGCTCTTCGAGCTTTTGCTGGTGACTTGCCACCAGTTCGGCGATGCGCGGCGAGATGCGCTCTACAATGGCTGTCATCGATTGCACGCGCTCCATGATCATGGCGCCAAGCTTGGCACCTTCTCGTCCACGCGCGGCAATCAGTTCATCGATCGCGTCCTTGGCCATGTTGCGTGCCAGGACCGGCACCTCCTCGGCATTCAGTTCGCGGTCTTCAAGGATCCCCGGCCAGTGCAGGATCTCGTTGACCGACAGCGCTGCCGCGCCGGGTGCGACCCGCAGCACCTCATCGCCCAGCTGGCTCAGTTGCAGGGCCACGTCGCGATTCAGATGCAGCCCGGATTTGTGCTGGCCGCCACGCTGCAGATAGAAGCGGCAGTCGAGCTTGCCGCGTGCAAGGCGCGCTGTGAGAGACTCACGCAATACACTCTCGCCCGAGCGCAGTTCATCGCTGATGCGAAACGCGGGGTCAAGAAAGCGGGAATTGACGCTGCGGATCTCGAGAACTACAGCGCCCAGGGGGTGTTCGTGTCGCACCAGCGCGAAGCCGGTCATGCTCTGAAGGTTCATGAGGACTTAGAAATAACTACCTGATTTTCTTTACAAGTCCGGCTGAATTGAACCAAAATCCCGGCAACTAAAGTTGAATATGGCATCTCAGGCAAACGCAGCACTTCCAGACGGCTACGAACTCGAGGGATATCGCATTGTAAAGAAGATATCCAGCGGCGGGTTCAGCATCGTCTACTTGGCACGCGACGAATTCGACCGTCCGGTGGCCATCAAGGAGTATCTGCCGAGTTCACTGGCGCTGCGCCGTCCGGGTGAACTCGCGCCAACCATCTCCGACGAGAACCTGCCGACCTTTCGCATCGGACTGAAGTGCTTCTTCGAGGAGGGCCGCGCTCTGGCGCGTATCCTGCATCCCAACGTGGTGCGCGTGATCAACTTCTTTCGCGCCAACGATACGGTCTACATGGTGATGCAGTACGAGCAGGGACGCTCGCTGCAGGAACACATCCTGAAGCACCGCGAGCGCGGCGATCGCAAGCTGCTTGGCGAACGCTTCATCCGCATGGTGTTTTCGCAGGTCATGAACGGACTGCGCGAAGTGCACACCAACAAGCTGCTGCATCTCGACCTGAAGCCCGCCAACGTCTACCTGCGTTCGGACGGCTCGCCGATCCTGCTCGATTTCGGCGCGGCACGGCAGACCCTGCAGGCCGATACCGGCAAGCTCTATCCGATGTACACACCCGGCTTCGCCGGCCCCGAGCTGTACG
>CAZZVZ010000374.1:0-3852 GCA_964657655.1 Gammaproteobacteria bacterium
TCGACAGCAAAATGAAAACGGCAAGGACCAGGCTCATTGCCGTATCGATCACGGGAAGGCCGGTCACGCGGACCAGCACGCCGGCCACGATCACGGCCACCGAAATCACCGCGTCGCTGGCCAGGTGCAAAAATGCGCCGCGTGCGTTCAGATCGTCATCGCGGTGCCGCATCAGGAAAAGCGCTGAAATACCGTTGGCAAGGACCCCGACGAAAGCCACCACGGCGACGATGCCGCCGACCACTGGCATCGGGTGAGAAAAACGCACGATGGCTTCGTAGGCGATCGCAATGCCTGCGACCAGCAGCAAAATGCCGTTGGCGAGCGCCGCTAAGATGGTGCCACCGCGCAGGCCATAGGTAAAGCGCGTCGAGGGCTGACGGCGTGCGAGCAGCGTTGCTCCCCACGCGAAGATCAGGCTGACCAGGTCGCCCATGTTGTGCGCGGCATCTGAATAAAGCGCGAGGGATCCACTGCGATTGGCAGCGAACACTTCGAAGATGACAAAAGCCAGGTTCAAGACGATGCCGATCGCCAGCGCCTTTTGCATCTTGACGTAGCCGCGTGCGCCATGGTGATGGCCGGCATGCTCGTCGCCGCCATGCGCATGATGGGCATGATCGTGATGCTGATCATGACGGTGCGTCTGGTCGTGAGCGTGGCGGTGCGCGTCCTGGTGCGGATCACCATGCCGATGGCCGTCGCCGGGGCCGTCCGGGGCGGCGCTGCTGGCCGATTTCGAGGGGTGCGGAGTCATTTCTGCAGTCTAGTCGTGGCGCGGATTTACTGCCAACCGAAGCGCTTTGAATAGTAGCTTTTCATCGCCTGCGTCAGCAACATATAGCAAAGAATGATGCCCGTCAGCCAGAAGAAGTAGCTCATCGGCAAGGGCTCCATTTTGAAGTAGGAGGCCACCGCCGACATGGGAATGGCGATGCCGATGCCGACCATCAGGGTGGTCATGAAAATCAGGGGCCAGCCAGCGCGACTCTGCAGGAACGGAATGCGCCGGGTGCGAATCATGTGCACCACCAGGGTCTGCGACACCAGGCCCTCGACGAACCATGCCGACTGGAACAGCGTCTGGTGCGCCGGCGAGTTGGCGTGGAACACGAACCACATGATCAGGAAGGTGACGATATCGAACACGGAACTGACGGGTCCGAAGAAGATCATGAAGCGGCCGATGTCGTCGGGGCGCCAGTTCTGCGGGCGCGCCAGGAACTCGGCATCGACGTTGTCGAACGGAATGGCGATCTGGGAGACGTCGTACAACAGGTTCTGCACCAGGAGCTGCAGCGGAATCATCGGCAGAAACGGCAGGAACGCCGAGGCTGCCAGCACCGAAAACACGTTGCCGAAGTTTGAGCTGGCTGTCATCTTGACGTACTTCAGCATGTTGGCGAAGGTGCGCCGCCCTTCGAGCACGCCTTCTTCCAGCACCAGCAGACTCTTCTCGAGCAAGATCAGGTCGGCCGCCTCCTTGGCGATATCGACCGCGCTATCGACCGAAATGCCGATGTCGGCCGCGCGCAGCGCCGGCGCGTCGTTGATGCCGTCGCCCATGAAACCGACCACGTGCCCGTTGCTGTGCAACATGCGCACCACGCGCTCCTTGTGAGCGGGGGTGAGGCGTGCGAACACGGTGCGCTGCTCCACCTCGGCCGAGAGCTCTGCATCCGTCATTTTCTCGATCGCCGGACCAAGCAGGATGCCGTCGACATCGAGACCCACTTCCTTGCAGATCTTGGCGGTCACCAGTTCGTTGTCACCGGTCAGGATCTTGACCGCCACCCCGTGTCCGCGCAGCGCTGCCAGTGCCGGCGCGGTCGATTCCTTGGGAGGATCGAGAAACGCGATATGGCCGATCAGGGTCAGGTCCGATTCGTCAGCCACGCTGTACTGTTCCTTGACCGGCGGCAGATCCTTGGCGGCCACGGCGACGACCCGCAAACCTTCGCGATTCAGGTTGCCGGTGATCTCGCGGATCTCCTTTAGGGACGCCTCGGTGAGCGGAATCAGCTCGCCGTTGTGGCGCAGGTGACTGCACACCGACAGGATTTCCTCGACCGCACCCTTGCAGATCAGTTCGTGGTGATCCTCGCGTTCGCTGACGATCACCGACATGCGGCGCCGCTCGAAATCGAATGGCACCTCATCGACCTTGCGATAGTTGGTGACCACACCCAGGCGCTGATTCATCTCGGCGTGCTCGAGCACCGCCACATCGAGCAGGTTCTTCAGACCGGTCTGGTAGTAGCTGTTGAGATAGGCATACTCGAGCACCGCGCTCGAGTCGGTCCCGACGGCATCGGTGTGCCGCTCGAGAAAGATCTTGTCTTGCGTCAGCGTGCCCGTCTTGTCGGTGCAAAGCACGTCCATGGCACCGAAGTTCTGGATCGCGTCAAGACGCTTGACGATGACCTTCTTCCTCGACAGCATCACGGCACCCTTGGCAAGCGTCGAGGTGACGATCATGGGCAGCATTTCGGGTGTCAGACCGACCGCCACCGCGATGGCGAACAAGAAGGCATCGCCCCAGTCGTGCTTCAGGAAACCGTTGAGCAGGAACACCAGCGGCGTCATCACTGCCATGAAGCGGATCAGCAGCCAGGTCACCTTGTTGACACCATCCTGGAACGCGGTTGGCGCACGATCGACCGCCGTGACACGCAAGGCGAGCGCGCCGAAGTAGGTGTCACCGCCTGTCGCGACCACGATGGCAGTCGCCGATCCGCTGACCACGTTGGTGCCCATGAAACAGATGTTGTCCAGTTCCAGCGGATTGGTGACACTGACATCGCGCTGGGTTGGATATTTTTCGGCCGGCAGTGCCTCGCCGGTTAGCGCTGCCTGACTGACGAACAGATCCTTGGCCGCCAGGACGCGCACGTCTGCGGGAATCATGTCGCCTGCAGCCAGCACCACCTGGTCGCCTGGAACCAGCAGGCGGATCGGCACCTCAAGACGTCTTGCAGGACGCACATGCAGTTCGATGCCGAAGTAGCGGCTGGCTTCTGGCGCTGCGTTTTGCGAGGGGTCGCGTCTCAGCACGGTGGCCTTGGTCGAGACCATTTCCTTCAGGCGATCGGCGGCACGGTTGCTGCGGCTCTCCTGTGCGAAACGCAACGCCGTCGAGAGCAGCACCATGGCTGCGATCACGACCATGCCGCTGACATCGTCCTCGAAGTAGGAGACCGCCGCCAGCAGCGTCAGCAGCAGGTTGAAGGGATTGGAATAGCAGTGCCACAGGTGCAGCCACCAGGGCATCGGTTTTTCCTGCTGCACTTCATTGAGACCAAAGCTTTCCAGCTTGTCTTCGGCCTCGCCTTCAGTCAGGCCGTCGTCATGACTTTGCAATTGGGCAGTCAGATCATCGACTGCGCTGCGCGAAGCGTGGATCAGGCGCTCGGAAAGGGGCGACGAGGCGGCCGGTGGCGGCTGACGGGTGCGAAAACTCTCGAGCAGGGCGATACGCCGGAAATGGCGCAGGCCAGTCTCGGCATTGAGGTAGCGAAGCAGATGATCGCGCAGGAAATCCAAAGCCATGGTGCGGGTCGCTGTAACGAATCGGGGAAGGGGACTCGCCGGCCCAGGAGAGCGCGATTTGGCAGATCGTGGTGCGTCGTGCCAGCTGGCTCTACATGGCAATCAAGCGCGCTTTCTGGGGGCGAGAAAGCCCGGGCGAAGTATCCTACGTTTCAGGTGCGCTGGGTAGCGAGCAGGGTTGTGACCGCCGGCTGATCGGTGACCGGCGCGGGGTCGTCTGTCTGTGCGATTGTCCTGATAGGTCCTATGCGCTAAGGCTGGGCCCTGGTGGAACCGTTAAAATGGTGGCTGTTGGCCGCCTTC
>CAZZVZ010000375.1:0-3844 GCA_964657655.1 Gammaproteobacteria bacterium
TGGGAAAGCGATCAGCAAAACCGCGCGCACCTGGGTAGGTACCGAAATAATGGTCGAATGAACGGTTCTCAAGCATCAGCACGACGATGTGCTTGACGTCCTCGATATCGCCCCTGTGGCGCGCTGCTGGAATCGCGAGGGCACGCTCAATCGAGGCCGGCAGCATGTTGGCCGCAGCGATGGATCCGGCACTCCTGCCAAGCCATGACAGGAAACGCCGGCGCGAAACCCGATGATGCATTTTCGATCGACTTTATCTGGAAGAATGCCTCGGCGGCGAGTCGAAGAGACTCGCCCGGGAATGGTTGATCAGAACAGCGAATGCAATCATCATAACGCTTGACCGAGATGGCTCCTTTGAACATGCTGACGGCAACTCAGGGCACCCATGAACCGTAACCTTGGCCGTTTCCTGATTCTCATTCTAAAGGCCGGCGTGCTGCTTGGCGCATTGAGCTGTGCGGAGGCCGCAGAAGATGAAGAGCGCCTTGCCAACTGGTTCAATGATCCGTTCGTGCGGGTGCGAGATGCGGTGCCTGACTGTCCGGAACCGCTCGGTCCGCGCCTGACACAGCAGGACGCGACCTTGCAGGAACACTACCGGGTCGAGCGCGGTACCAGCTGCTACCTTGCGGGAGAGTGCTCAAAGCCCAACGCCTATCTGTACGACGCACCGATCGCGGCTGCAATCGAGCAGCTGTTCAAGGCGAATGCGACGCTCGCGCATGATAGTTCCCTGTGGGTGACCGTGACACGTCGCTTCGTGTACCTCGAAGGATGCAGCCGAGCAGTGGACGACATCTCCAAAGCCGAGAGCATGATCCGCGCGATCGCCGATGTACAACTGGTGCTGGTCAACGTCGCCCGAGATCCGCATGATCATCTGCCCTACAAGCCTTTGAGCGAATCCGCGCAAGCGGTTCAGCGCGAGCCTTGAAAAGGCTTGCAAGAACACCTTCGACAACTACCGGTACGCAATTTGCTCGGTCGTGCCAGGTTCACGACCCAGGAGTCGACATGACCAAATACGGCGCAAAAGCTTCAGAAAAAGTCGAACGCGCAATGCACGAGATGAAGCAAGGCTCGCTCAAGAGCGGGCGTTCCGATCAACCGGTCAAGAGCCGTGCCCAGGCAATCGCGATCGGTCTGTCTGAAGCACGCCAGGACGGTGGCAAGGTTCCCAAGAAGGCAGCCATCAAGACACCTGCAAAGAAGGCAGCCAAGACGGCGGCGAAGAAAGCCGCAGGCGCACGACCCGCGAGCAAGAAAGTAGCCAACAAGACGACCAGAAAAAGTCCTGCAAGGAAGACAGCCGCGAAAAAAACAGCGGCTCGCAATACAGCCGCGCAGTCGAATCGCTGATTGCAGGTGCGACGCGCGTCACTGCTCGCACCCTGCGACGATCAGGGGTTCGGTACCAGCTTGGGGGCGCTGTAGCGCGGATTGGCTTTTGGAACGTGGGTTTCGCGCACCCCCGATGGAACTCCCGCGGCAAGGACATGATCGGCAAACCACCCCAGGCGCGGCGCCAGATAATGTGTCGCATCACCATTGGTCGATCCATAGACCGACTGACTGGTATCGACAGCTTCTGCCTCCAGCACGAAGGGTCTTGCCAACTCCTGAAAGGGTGTCGCCATGCCGATCACGAAGGCCAGCATCGCAATTGAGGCGAACACATCCTCAGCCGGCTTTTGGCCCTCGGGCAGCAGCCGCTCGACAAACCAGTCACCCATGCGCACCGCAAATATCACCAGCGCCGGAATCGAGGCCCGCATGGTCAGATCAGCGTTCGGCCCGAAGCGATACCAGGGAAGCAGCAGCAGCAGCACGCCTGAAGCGGTCAACAGCAGGTCCAGACGATAGCGCTTGAGCATCAGCAGCCAGAACACGCCGAATTCGATCATCACGAACGCCGCCACCAGCTCGATCAGCTTGCCGACGCTGTTGGGATCCGACAGCAGCATGTTGGCGGGAACTGTGCCACTCGCCATGACGATGTAGGGTGCGACCAGGCACAAGATGATCAGGCCACCAAGCAGCATGACGGGATCGCAGAGCTCGATCAGGCGTTCGCGCAGCACCGCACTTGCCCCATAGCCGCCTTTTGCGACGCGCACCGAGATCACCACCAGCAGCAGAAACCCCAATCCGATCGCAGCAAGCGGAGACCACAGCGGCGTCATCGCAAGCAGCAGCACGGCCCATCTGACAGAAAAGGTACCCGCGTCGAGATGACGCAACAGCCAGACGGCAACGATCCAACCAGGCAATGCGTGATTGGGCACCCAGAACAGCTGGGTCGTGATTGACGAATACTGGAAGATGAAGGCCCACCATTCGATATGCTGACCGATCGCCGGCTGATCGTGCAGCGCGAAGTAGCCGATCAGATCCATGCCGCTAAAGAAGATGAACAGGAACAGCAGCAGCGCAAACGCCGCGACGCGTCTGTGGCGCCCTGCCATCAGCATGAACGTGATGAGTACGCCAATCAGTGTCCACAAGAACAGCAGCAGCGGCGCGAGTGACCCATCCATCAGACGCGCCAGCAGCGCTGCCGGAAGGAAATACCCGAGTGGCGCACGCAGCAGCACCGCAGTGGCATCGGATTGAAGCGCGTACTGAACCGGCCATGGGCGGCTCGACAGATCGTGCAGCACGGCATCACGCACATACCAGTCGGCATTGGCATAAACAAAATGTCCGATACCTGAAAGAAACAACCAGGCCAGGGCGACCAGCAACGCTGCGAGCCAAAGCCGCGCACCGATTCGCGCGCTCACGCGCAAACTGTTGCGCGACGCGAACGACAAGACAGCGGCAAGCACGACCGCCGCCGGAATGCCGATCAAGGGCTTGATCCAGGTCGCGACGAAAATCAGATTGGGCAGCGCCAGATACCAGAGCGCAGCGGCATCGAGACGGCGGCCAGCGTGAGACGGGTTTGGCGCGAGGCGCGGCGGGACTGCCGAATTCATCTTTTGTCTTCTAGAGAACGACGCGAAGCGCTCATCACAAACGCCGGCTGGTGTTGTGACAAGCGCTTACAGCCCGAAAGTCTATCGGAGCAGCGTGAAGACGCCTAGCTCGACTCGAGAGTGTCGCGACCAGGGCACAGTCGATTGACAAATGGCGGAGGCCGCCAAGGGGCTTGCCCGGCAACGGCGCCGTGCGCTGCCGGCGCTGCTGCTCGAGTGAACTGACGATCGTTCGCGCAGCTCGACGCGGCACGCTGTGCCGCGTTACTTTTCAATCAACTCGCCGGCGTGAACTGCCACAGATCGTTGAGGTCGCCAACACTACCGTTGACGTCTTCGCCGACCCCTCCGAACATCCACAGCAGGCCAGCACCGTACCAGCTGACCCCGTAACCGCGCCCTCCCGGTACATTGGCGGTCGCAGGCGTTCCCTTGGTTCCATAAGCACCGACGCCTGGAACCGAAGCGGCCGCCTTGACTGCGATCCAGTCGCCCGTCGAAGGTGAGTAACGCCACAAATCATTCAGATAGCCGCTACCGCTGACTGCAAACCCAAGGCCGCCAAACAGCCAGAAATTGCCCGAGGCATCGACCCACGACAGTGCACCGGAGCGCGCGCCTGGCGCATTGGCGACGCCTGCCACACCAAGCGTGGTGTAGACGCCTGCGGTGTCTGCCGTCTGCGAGCCTCCAATCCAGGTCCACAAGTTGGCGCTCGGCGTGTAGCGCCACAGGTCACTCGAGTAGGCAAAGCTGCCACTTGAGGGAATGACACCACCCAGCAACCAAAGATTTCCGGCCGTGTCCACCCAGGTCGTCGTCTGGGCGCGCCCGCCCGGCAGATTGGTTGCCGCAGCCGAGCC
>CAZZVZ010000376.1:0-3830 GCA_964657655.1 Gammaproteobacteria bacterium
AATTACCGATCTCTGCTACAGCAAACCCGGCATTCTGTTTATTGAAGCGCAGGGCGTATGGCACACCTTCGAGAATGAAGCACTCACCCTTGAATGGGCGCGAGCCCTGGTGATTGCTGCAGCAACGGCTGAGGCTAAGCCGGTGGGGGAAAACCACCCCTTTCTTTCGGCCTCGCTGCCGCACGGCCTGCGTCTTTCTGCAGTCTTGCCGCCTGCGTGCCGCGCAATTCGCATCATTTTGTGCTTTCGTGTCGCCTCACAAATGGATGTGGATTTCGATTCGTTCGAGTGGCACCTCGATGACTCGAGCGCCGAAGGCCTCAAGGCGCGACGCCTTGGCAGGGCAAACAACTTGCTCTTACTCTCCAAGCAGGCCCTGCAACAGAAAATACGCGAGGGCGGCAATGTCGTGGTGGTTGGTGACACCGGCAGCGGCAAGACCGCCATGCTGCGCTGGCTGGTTCGACTGACTCGTCCCGAAGACCGCCTGGTTACCATCGAAGACGTCCACGAGATCGCTCTTACGCTGCATCCAAACCATGCCCAGCTGTTTTATGGCGAAGCACTTGGCATCAGTGCCTCGACTTGCCTGCGCGAGACGCTGCGGCTGCACCCGAGCCGGATTATCCTGAACGAGTGCCGCGGCCCGGAAGCTTTTGAATTTCTGCAGATCCTCTCCAGCGGTCATCGGGGTGCGATGACCACCTTCCACACGGAATCGACCGACCACGCGATCGAGCGTCTCGTCCTGCTCGCGCGACTGCATCCCGCCGCAGCCCGCCTCGACCCCGCCGTTCTCACTGCACTTGCGAGCAGAAACATCGACGTCGTGATCCGCACTGAATTCAACCGTACCAGGACCAAGACACGAATGGCGTCCGTCAAATGCCTGCGCTGACCACCCTCGCCCTGTGGCGCGTCGGGATCGCCGCGGCCACGATGATCGTCACCGGAATTGCAAGCGCTCGAGGGCGGCCGGCGAGTGCAACATCACTCTACGGTGACGCCCGTTTCGCGAGCGCGCGTGAAGTCCAGCGTGCCGGACTCAACGCTGAACTGGGAGAAGGCATCGTCGTCGGAAAACTCGGCAAGCGACACCTGGTCTTTGGCGGCGAGCAATTCGCCATGGTCGCAGCACCCACCCGCTCGGGCAAGGGTGTTGGCATCGTGATTCCCAATCTGCTGACGTTCAAAGGTTCGGTGGTGGTGCTCGACATCAAGGGAGAGAACTTCCAGCGAACGGCCAAATACCGAAGCAGTCAGGGACAGCATGTCTTCATCTTCAATCCATTCTCAAAGACCAGCTCGCGCTACAACCCGCTCGCCAGCATCTCCGCTGATCCCGATCGACGCTTTGGCGAGGTGATGGCGCTGGCGACCGCGATCTATCCTGCGGTACGTGACAACCCGTTCTGGAACGAACAGGCAGCGAACCTCTTTGTCGGACTGGCGCTGTATCTCTGCGAAACGCCTGAACTGCCGCGCACCTTCGAGCAGCTCTTGAGCGTTTTGCAAACCTCGAGATTGTCCGGTGACCTTCGCCGGACTGCATCAAAACTGGTTCAAGATCGTCAGGTCAGTGGACGTCCCTTGTCTGCAGCATGCGGCGGCGCTCTGCTTCGGTTCGCATCAACCTCGGAGGCTGCCGGCGCTGGCATCGTGTCGGCTTTTCACGCACCCCTGCTGGTTTTCGCCGATCCGATGGTTGCTGCTGCCACGCGCGTGAGCGATTTTTCGTTATCGGATGTCCGGCGCCGTCCGACCAGCATCTACGTCTGCATCGAGCCGCAGCATCTTCGTTCGGCGCGCGTGATCCTGAATCTCTTCTTTACCCAGCTGATTTATCAAAACACGCAGAGCCTGCCCAACACCCAGCACAATTCCTTGCAGTGCCTGCTGTTGATGGATGAGTTCACGTCGATCGGTCGCATCGAAATCCTTGCGCACTCGGTGGCCTTTATCGCGGGCTTCGGCTTGCGACTCGTCACGATCATCCAGTCAATCGCACAACTTGCCGGCATCTACGGTGAAAACGACGCGAGGACCTTGATCGCCAATCACGCGCTCCGCGTGGTGTTTGCGCCCAGTGAGCTGAGAGACGCCCGTGAGATTTCTGAGTTGCTAGGGGTGGCAACCGTCAGAACACCGACAGAGGCGCATACGCGATCTTCAAGTGGTGACAAGAGGAGCACGACAAAGCGTGTTTCAGAACAAGGGCGTGCGCTGCTGTTGCCGCAGGAACTGCGCGCGCTCGGCGATGCAGTCGAGCTGCTCCTGCTTGCCGGGCACCCGCCAATTCGCGCCTCGAAAATCCGATATTTTGACGACCCGCAACTGCGCCTTCGCGCCAGCCTCACCTGACGGACCTTGCAGGGGGCCTCGGGTGCCGAGATTCGGGTCCAGCCCAATGACCCCCGAATTTGGCTCATTTGTACCGGGAAATGACTCCAGCACCCCGTGGAATACGATTTTGCGCATACCTGCGATAAGTATAATCGACTTGAATTATATCGTGCAGTGCACGATATTGGTCTCAGACGCCAGCTGTCATGCGGGGCGCTCTGAAAGGTAGACCAAAATGAAACTCCAAACACTTATTGTCCTCGGCGCCGCCCTGATCGCGCTGGACGCTGTGCAAGCAAGCTACGCCGCAACCGACGTCAACTTCCCTGCCAGCACCAGTCAGCAGGCGGTCCAGACCGAAACCAGTCAGCTGCCCCACGCCACGGTTCGCGGTGACGCGCTGGCATCGGCCAAGCAATCAAATCCCGAAACCTGGCATGAATTCGGCACGGTGTGGCATGACGAGACGCTTTCCACCCAAACGCGCGCCCAGGTGGCAGCCGAAGCGGTCAAAGCAGAACACACGCAGACACGCAGTTACTTCGCCTACTAAACAAGTCCAGGCAGAATGAGGACGCCAGTCCTCGTCTTCGCTGCTAGAGCGTAAGACGCTCTGCCTGGTCTGGCGCCAGAGGCGCAAGACGTTTGGCACAGCGCGACAAGGCGCGATAGCTTGAAAAACCAATGCTGCGCGCCAGTTCCTCGAGTTTCGCCGGTGTCTGCACATCGAGCTCGGCGCGCCGCTTTTCAAATTCCGCCAGTCGAACCCTGGTCGCAAATTCCTTGGGCGCATAGCCAGTGATGCGTCTGAAACTGGTCTCGAGCGTACGGCGCGACACACCGGCCAGCTGAGCCAGCTGGCGCGAATCCATCGGTGCTGCAGGCGCGACGCGCAGCCGCTCTTTGACGTGGTCAACGATCTGCTGGGCCGAATCGCCGCGCCGGCGCGACCAGTTCGCGCCGGGCGTTCTGCGATCGGGCGAATCCAGGTTGGGGGGCGGGACCGTGGCGCGCGACAAGTGCTGCTCGCGGATACGCACGTTGTAGCTGTTGAGATAAGTGAGCGCTGCCCGATCATCGCCGCTCTCTCCACATGCAACTGAGGCAAAGTACAAGGCATCGTGTTCAAGCGGCGCACCGTCGCACGCGACGGCTCGATTTGCGAGCGGCACCAGCTGCAGCTTCGCTGCTGACGCTCGCTTGTGCAGCAACAAGAGCATGCCCAGATGCAAGCGCGCCAGATCGCATTCATAGCGAAGCCCATGCTGGTGCAGCCAGCCAATGTGAGCTTCCAGCTGGTGCCAGTCCGCGCCGCGGTCTTCGCCAGCCAGCCGTGCCATCACGACACCGATGTCTGCGCTGCGGCGTGCCAGTGTTCCAGGCGCTGCCGATTCCACCGCACACTGGTAGGCACTGTGCGCATCGCGCACCAGTCCTTCGCGGGCAACCGGACTTCTTACCAGCTCATCAGACAGCAACAGCTGCCC
>CAZZVZ010000377.1:0-3828 GCA_964657655.1 Gammaproteobacteria bacterium
TGGCCAGCCGTTCCATCAGGCCATCGACCAGTTCCAGCGCCACGGCCAGACCTTCTGTTTCTTTCGGCATCGCTTCGAGCTGCAGCTCCAGACATTCGTCCAGGCTGCGTGCTGCGATGCCGGGCTCATCGATCTGCTGCACCAGACGAATCGCCTCTTCCATTTCTGCCTTGGTGACTTCGGGCTCAATCGAGAAGCTCGCCACCAATTCGTCAAAATCTTCGCGCAGGTAACCGTCCTCTTCGAGGGCTTCGATCACCAGTTCGGCCAGGCCGCGCTGACGCGCGTCGAGGCGGCAGCTCGACAGCTGCTGGCGCAGATGATCGCGTAACGCAGGTGTGTCGCGGATCCATTCGTCGAGCTCACTGCGCTCGCCGTCATTGCTGGAAGCCTTGTAGTCGCCGGTATCGCCGCGCGATTCCTGCCATGACTCGTCAAAGCTGTCGAACGCTTCTTCGGTGGAGACCGCATCAGCCGGGGTCTCTGCCACTTCGGCGCCGCTGTCCAGCGAATTGAGGGTGGCTTCGCCAGGCAGTGGTGCCATGGCATCGAGACCGTCCATCAGGGATTGCTGATCGGCAAGCGCGCCTTCTTCAAACGCTTCGGGCGCTTCTTCGTCTTCTTCCAGGAACGGATTGTTGGCAATCGCGTGTTGCAGCTCCTGGTTGAACTCGATGGCTGACATCTGCAGCAGCTTGACTGACTGCTGTAGACGCGGGGTCAGGGTGGTTGTCTGTTTTGCGCGTAGATCGAATCCGACTTGGACCACTGGCCTTCTCCTGATGCGTGAAATGGGGCTTGACGGGGCTACTTGTTGCAACACGTATGCCAGTTTGAATTAACGGTTATTAATCAGTTGCTTAACCTGGAAATTCAAGTTCGTTTTCGCCTCCGCGAACAGGTAAGGCTTACCGGTTTGCAGTTCTGTCGCAATCCTTGGGCCACCTGTTGCATTGCGCAACCGAAAAGGTGCTTCTGGCACGCGGGCCCCGCTGGTTTTTCCTGCGGCACGCGACTTGCCGTGACCCTCCACAATCCGGGGCGCAGCGACATTCAATCGCCCGACGGCAGCTTGGTCGAGGCAGTCCATGGCGGGAGAAAAGACATGAAGCAAAGTGAACAAGCGCGGCGTGAGGCGATTGTCGAGCAGGAGAAGAAGGAGCGCGAGCTGGTGCAAGGCGTGCGTCAGGACGGTCACTGGCCGGATGGCCAGCACCCGCCCGTCCAGGACCACGGCTTTGATCGCACGCATCAGGGCGCGCCCCGTGCCGAGGATCGGTCTAGCTACAAGGGCCAGTCGGCCTATGGCAGCCTTGAAGCAAGCGATGCGGACGGCTTGCCTACGTCGCGGGAACGCGATGCAGATGATATAGGGGGCGGCGTCAGTCGCTATGGCAACAATCTGGGCAGCCGCTACGCGCTCGATCAGGAGCCAGGCAGCTCGCAACGCACGGCCAATGCGCCGCTCAGCCGACCCGGTTTTGCGCCAGGCGCTGCTGCGGAAAGCAGCGATGTCGGTCAGTACGCCGGCGAATATGACGACACGCCGCAAACAGGCACATCGCTGCCCGGCGAATCCGGCGCCGAGCCTGGCGCCAGGTCCGGCCGCGCGCGTGGTACGCGCAGCGAGCCTGACCCTCGCGCACCGCACGACGAGGGGGCGGCTGCCAGCGCAGATGAACTGCGCGGTGATCAGCAATTGAAGGAGGAAATCCACCTGCGCCTCAGCGAGCGCCCAGATCTCGACATCCATGATCTTTCGATCGCCATGCGCGAGGGGCACGCCACGCTAGAGGGCAGTGTGCCTGATGCACGGATGAAAGAGGTCATCGTGCAACTGATCGATAACGTCAGCGGCGTGCGCAACATCGACGACCGCATCACCGTCCAGCACGTCAATCCTGCCGGTCACGCCACTGCACAAGCCTACGCGGTCGGCGCTGAGGTGACCGATGATCTGCAGCACAGCGGGCCGCAGACCTTTGGCGCCGCCAGTGCCAAGGCTTCTGCCCTGAAACAGCAGCAGGCTGAAAAGCCGGCTCCGGCAGCAGACGGCGCGAAGGACGGCAAGTCGTGAGGGTCCGTCTTCCGGAAGTCGAGGCCCTGACGTGAGACTGCGGCGCGGACCGCTGGCCTTTGGTCTGGGGTTGTTTCTCGCCGTATGTCTGCCGCGCGGCATTGCAGAGACCGCGCCAATGTCACCCCAGGCGCTGACCCTGGGCAGACTCGAGGCGGGCGGCAATGACAGCGGCGATGCCTCGGTCAAGATTGCTGCCTTCGCTGACACCGAGACGCTGGTCAAATCGCTCGGCGCGGATGCCGCACAGCATGACACCCTGGCACGTCACCTGGCCGTCGAGGAGGCGATCGCAGGCCAGCCGCTGACCTCGGGCAATCAGGTCCAGCTGCTCGAGAACGGACCGAACACCTACGTGGCGATGTTTGCCGCTTTGCGCGCTGCCAAACACTCGATCCATTTCGAGAGCTACATTTTCGATTCCGACGATACCGGTCGCCAGTTCGCCAGTCTGCTGCTGAAGAAACGTCAGCAAGGCCTTGAAGTGGCGCTGTTGGTCGATGCGGTCGGCACGGTTGGGGATTCGGCCGACATGTTTCAAAAGCTGCGGGACGGTGGTGTCCCGGTCACGGTGTTTCATCCGCTCAATCCACTGCAAAAGACCAGCCAGTCGTATTCGCCAGACATGCGCGACCATCGCAAGCTGCTGGTGATCGATGACAGCATCGGCTTTACCGGTGGCATCAACATCAGTTCAGTGTACTCGTCGGCCCCGTCGGCGCGTCTGGTGCGCCACCGGCGTGACGATGACGACGCCGAGCACTCCTCCTGGCGTGACACGCACATCGAATTGAGTGGTCCGGCGGTGGCTGAACTGCAGCGACTGTTCTTGGCCAACTGGCGCTACGCCGACGGCGCGCCGCTTGCCAGTCAGCAAGACGGTGCACTGCATCGTGTCAATCTGCTGCAAAAGAGCAGCCTGCCGCACGCCATCAATGAGGGCGTGAATGCCAAGGATAACGGCGCGCCGACCGACCCGCGCCCGCTTGATCAGGCGGTGGTGCGCATCATCTCGGAAGACCCGGCGCATCCCAACGGCCACGAGATCTATTCCACCTACCTGGCGCACCTGGCCACAGCCCAGCACTCCATCGACATCACCATGGCCTACTTCGTGCCGGATCCACGCCTGATGGGAATTCTTGAAGCAGCAGCGCGGCGCGGGGTCGATGTGAAACTGGTGCTGCCAAGCTTCACAGATTCATGGATCGTGCAGGCCGCGAGTCGCGCCAGCTACCAGCCGCTGCTCGATGCCGGTGTCAAGATCTACGAGCGTCGCAATTTTCTGCTGCATGCCAAGACCGCCGTGATCGATGGCGTCTGGTCGACGGTCGGCTCGAGCAATCTCGACTGGCGCAGCTTCGATCTCAACGACGAGGTCAATGCGGTGATCCTCGGTCCGCAGTTCGGCCATCAGATGAGCGCGCTGTTCGACAACGATCTTGAACATGCCAACCTGATCGACAGCCGCGAATGGCGCGAGCGCCCGCCCTGGGAGCGCGGCCGCGAGCAGCTGGCCCTGTTGCTGCAGCGCTGGCTCTAGGTTCTGGCCGAGCGCGCCGCGCGCGACAACTGCACAGCTAGGCTCCCGCGTCCGTGATCGGTGTGCCGTTCTGGTAGGCCTCGAGACGGTTGTACAGGGTCTTCAGGCTGACGCCCAGCGTGGTGGCGGTCTGGCGCTTGTCGCCGTTGTAATGGTCAAGCGTCGCCAGGATGATCTCGCGCTGCGCATCGGCCAGTGGTGTGCCGAT
>CAZZVZ010000378.1:0-3827 GCA_964657655.1 Gammaproteobacteria bacterium
GGTACCGTCATCCTTGTTGATCACCATTCCAGCCACGCCGACGTTACCGCCCAGTTTCCGGAAATATTCGACCGCCGAGCAGACGTTATTGGCCACGTACAGCGACTGGAGATCGTTGGACGCGACCACGATCACCTTCTGGCACATGTCTCGGGCGATCGGCAGGCCAAAACCACCGCACACCACGTCGCCCAGGAAATCGAGCAGCACATAGTCAAAGCCCCATTCGTGAAAGCCGAGCTTCTCAAGTAGCTCAAAGCCGTGAATGATGCCGCGGCCACCGCAGCCACGGCCGACTTCTGGACCACCCAATTCCATCGCGAACACACCATCGCGCTTGAAACAGACGTCGCCGATCGCGACCTGCTCGCCGGCCAGTTTCTTCTTCGATGAAGTCTCGATGATGGTAGGACAAGCACGTCCGCCAAACAGAAGCGAGGTGGTGTCACTCTTCGGATCGCAGCCGATCAGCAGGACTTTCTTGCCTTGCTGGGCCATCATGTATGACAGATTGGCGAGCGTGAAGCTTTTGCCGATGCCGCCCTTGCCATAGATCGCAATGATCTGCGTTTCCTTGCTTGAACCGGTCGCGACCGGCGCTGGCTCCTGCGCTGCTTCCTGACGCAGCTGCAGGTCCATAAATTTCACCACGGCACCATTGCGATTCGTTTCCGACAGATTCATGAATTGGCCTTCGCGCACTGGAATCCAGGCTTTAGGGGATGGAACAGATTGGAACGACCAAGACCGCGGATGAAGAGCATGTCAGTCAGCCTTTCGGACTTGCCATGAGCAGCTGCGTTTGCAACGGAAGATTGGTCGGCAAGAGGCGCACGTACGGAAAGCCGGCTTCGTTCAAGAGCCGCGTCAGATGCTCTCTCGTGCGCGGCTGGCCGCGGCCCATGGCGCGCAGGTAGAAGGCGAAATAGGCGTCGCTCATCGGTTCGGCACCGGTGGTGCCCGACATCGGTTCCGCCAGGAGCAAGATGCCGTTATCAGGCAGCGCCTGACGCACCGCACGCAGGATCTGCAACGCACGGTCGTCGTCGTGGTCATGAATCACGCGCAGGAGTGAGGCGATATCGGCGCCCCTGGGCAGGGCATCGGCGAACACATCGCCCCCAGTGACGGTGCAGCGATCCGATAGCCCAGCCTGGGCCAGGCGTTGGCGCGCAATCTCGGCCACTGGCTTCAGGTCAAACAGCATGAAGCGTGTCTTTGGCGCGCGCGCTGCCGCAACCTGGATGAAGCCGCCTTCACCGCCGCCAATATCAAGTAGACAGCGGTATTGCTCGATGGGATAAGCGTCGACCACTTCTTCTGCGACCAGGCCCACTGAAGCCGCCATCAGATCGCTGTAGCGCTGAACGTCAGTGTTGGTGAGCTTGTTGGGGTGCGGGCAATTGGTATACGACCAGTAGCGCTCCAGTTCGGTCGTCGGCTGCTGATTGCGGAGCAGGGCCACGGGATCCTGCAGATCACGGTAGAACATCGCATGGTGTTCGATCATGGCTGCCACGCCAGGATTCGCCACCAGCGCTGCACCAAGCGGGCCGAGTCCAAAGCGTGAGCGTCCGCGCGCTTCCACCAGACGCAAGGAAGTGGCGGCCACCAGCAGCTGCTGCATGGCCTCTTCGGACATGTCGGTCTTTCTGGCCAGTTCACTGGCACTGGCAGGGGCCTCGGCCAGCAGCTTGAAAAGATCGATCTGCACACATGTCTGCAGCACCTGGCTATAGACGAAGCCCGCCACCAGATCAAAGAGTTCGCGCGCGCGGCGTTTGGCAATGCCGTTGGTGAAGATTGACGAGCGCGCAAAGCGGATGAAGCGCGGGTTGGCAAGAATCTGGTCGCGCAGCGCCAGCCAGCGGTCTTTCCAGGACGGCAGACGAAACTGCAATGCGTTGATATGGGCCATGTTCATCTCGCGTGGAGCGGTTTGGTTAGGCAGCACGTCGCACCAGACCTTCTGGCAGGAAGCGTCTTGCTTCGATTTCGATCAGGCTGCGCAGCCCTGCGGCGCCCGGACAGGCCGGCACCGAATCGGTGGCGGCTTTAACCAGTTGATCAAGTCGCAGCACAGCACCTGACACACCGAGCTCGAGTGCTGCACTGGGACGCGCGTGCGCTGCATCCTGTCCGACCGGCTTGCCGAGCTGTTCAGCACGGCCCGCCACATCGCGAATGTCATCGGCCACCTGGTAGGCGAGCCCGAGCTGCTCGCCGAGTTCGCGCCACGGCTCGTGGGCGACGCCTGCGCTGGCTGCGCCAGCCATGGTTGCTGCCGCGAACAGTGCAGCGGTTTTTTCAAGGTGGTACGGGACCAGCGCCACACGTGGCTCGCATTCGCGCGCCTGACCGGCTGCAATGCCGGCCGGCATTCCTGCGGCACGGCCGACGATGCGAATCAGGGCTGCCAGGGATTGTGGGGACACCCTGTCGTCGGCCAGCGCCTCAAACGCCAGCACGATCAGGGCGTCTCCTGCGAGGACTGCAACGCGCTCACCGAAGGCACGATGCACCGAGGGCTTGCCGCGCCGCTCGCTGGCATCATCGAAGCAGGGCAGATCGTCATGCACCAGCGAGGCGCAATGCAAAAGTTCGATGGCTGCCGCGGCGGCGAGCGCGGCGTCGGGCTGACTCGTCTCGCAAGCCAAGGCGACCGCGACACACAGGCGGGGCCTCAGGCGCGCCCCACCGGGAAACACAGCGTGGCGGATCGCCTGAGCCAGCCGGGCGGGACAGCCCGGCTGAATGACGTCACCTACGACGCGCTGCAACGCTCCCTCGATCTGGCCCATGACGCCCTGCTCACTTCGCACTACCGCTTCCATAGGTCAGATCCCAAGAAACAAGCTTATAACTGGCGCCGTCAGAATGTAATGCTTGATTGACACCTTAAACTGTAATCTAATATAGACACATGTATTCCTGCCGTCAACAATGTTTTCTGAATAAATGAATCCAGGCGCAAAAAAACAGGTTGCGGTGGTCGGCGCGGGCATGGGTGGACTGGTCACGGCGCTTGAACTCGCCTGTGCCGGGCTGGAAGTCACAGTGCTCGACAAGCAGCACCAGGCCGGCGGCAAGCTGCGTCAGGAGGACGTCGCGGGCCGACATGTCGATTGCGGACCGACCGTACTCACCATGCGCTGGGTGTTTGACGAGATCTTCGCGCGCGCCGGCGCCAGCTTGAGTGATCGCGTCGCCCTGGCGCCGCTAGCACGGCTTGCAAGCCATTCGTGGAGCGATGGCTCCCACCTCGATCTTTTTGCCGATACCGATCAGAGCGTCGCTGCCATCCGGGATTTCGCCGGTGCCCGCGAAGCAGACGGCTATCGCCGTTTTGCCAGGCGCGCGGCGCAGGTGTTTGAACTGCTGGACCAGCCATTCATGCGCCAGAGCTGTTCGAACCCGCTGCAATTGATTGAGGCAGTCGGCATTTCGCGCATGGCGCGGTTATGGCAGATCGCACCATTCAAGACGCTGCACAGTGTTCTCAAGGAATATTTCCGCGATGCGCGCCTGCTTCAGCTGTTCGGCCGCTACGCCACCTACTGCGGCTCGTCGCCCTACGCCTGCCCTGCGACCCTGATGCTGGTGACACACGTGGAACGTTGCGGCGTGTGGTCCGTGGAGGGCGGCATGATCCGCCTGGCTGAGGCGCTGACGCGGCTTTGCATGGAGCGCGGCGTGACCTTTCGCTTTGACTCGGAAGTCGCTGCGGTGCTGACCACGCATCGTCGCACCACCGGCTTGCGACTCGCGGACGGCACGACCGTCAACGCCGACGTGGTGGTCATGAACACGGACGCTGCCGCACTGCC
>CAZZVZ010000379.1:0-3822 GCA_964657655.1 Gammaproteobacteria bacterium
CGCGTTTGAAGTCAGCACCGAAGCCCCAGCACCAAGCGACGTTCATTCAGCCATCGAATTGCTCATCAAGCGCAAGTCGGAAATTGAGCGCGCCCAGCACGTGTCGACCTTCAAGGCCGGCGCCGATCGCGAAATCGGTGCAATCGACGAACTGCTCAAGACGCTCAACGAGTGTCTGCCCCAAGCCGCATAGGCTCATCACCCGGTGCCGGAGCCAGGCGTTCCGGCACGCCTCCTGCGCTGCTACCCTGACGAGATTCGCTCGGCCAGGGGGCTTGCATGACGCAGATCAGAATCGGAGTATCAGGTTGGCGCTACGAGCCATGGCGCGGCGTGTTCTATCCGGAGAAGCTGCGCCAGGCCGACGAGCTGGCCTATATTTCCCACCAGCTCTCGAGTATCGAGCTGAACGGCTCGTTTTATTCGCTGCAGCGGCCAGAAAACTATCAGCAGTGGCACGACCAGACCGCGGCCAACTTCGTGTTCAGCGTGAAAGGGCCGCAGTACATCTCGCACATCAGGCGGCTGCGCGATTGTGAAGTGCCGCTCGCCAATTTTTTTGCCTCGGGACTTTTCAATCTGCGCGACAAGCTCGGACCCATCCTGTGGCAGTTCCCGGCCAACTTCAAGTTCGATGCGCAACGCATCGCGAGCTTTCTCGATCTGCTGCCGCGCACCAGCAGTGCGGCTGAACAGCTGGCAGCCAAGCACGAGGCACGCTTTGCCGATCGCGCCGAACTGAGTGCCGAGGGTATCGGCCGGCTGCGTTATGTCATGGAAGTCCGACACGCCAGTTTTGCCAGCGACGCGTTCATCGACCTGCTGAAAGAAAAGGACATCGGCCTCGTGCTTTCCGATTCCGACGGGCGATGGCCGGTATTCGAAGATATCACCTCCGATCTCATGTACATCCGGTTGCATGGCAGCGAGGAACTGTATGCGAGTGGCTACGACCACGCTGCCATCGAGCGCTGGGCCCAACGCATCGAGGCATGGAGTCGCGGCCAGGAGCCCGAAGATGCACGGCGTCAGGCGGGACCTGCAGCATCGATGCCGCGCGACGTGTTCTGCTACTTCGACAACGATGCCAAAGTGATGGCGCCGCACGATGCGCGCGCGCTGATGCAGCGTCTTGGTTTGCCGATGGCACCCAGAGAACCGACCTAGCTGACGCTGCACGGTGGCGAACGCAGTTGCGCTGGCTGCCCGATCGGGTGCGAGTGACGCAGCTAGCCTGTGCCGATGGCTTTTGATGCAACCATCCCGGCTTGTGAATCTCTCAGCGCGCACATCGAGCGCATGGCGTGCAGGGCGCGCCAGCACCTGGCCGCGCACGCTCCGAACCTGTCTTTGAGCGCCGCATGGCAGCAGCGGATAAGACGTACCTACAGGCGATTGTTGCAGGAACAGCAGCAAACAGGCGAATCGCTCACGGTGCTGCTCGAGACGCGTTCTTCCTTGTCAATGATCCGCACTGGAAAATACTGCGTGCGCCACTTCGAGACCCTGGCACTGGCCGGGCTGCTCGGGCGCCTTGAATCGTGGCACTTCACTGCCGAAGATAGCGCGGACGCAATCCTTTTGATGCTGGAACAGATGCAGACCAGCCTCACGCGCCTGGCCGAGGCTGAAGCAGCGCTTCTGCCGACACAGCCCAGGCGCAGGACAGGGGCGACCCGCCTCAGGTTTCATCCAGCGAACTGGCAGGCCGAACTGGTCGCTGGCGCGCCACCTGGATTGAGAACGGGCCTGCTGATTCTCGCTCTGACCGGCTGCAGGCCGTGCGAACTCGCGCGCGGCATCGAATTCATGATCGGTGCCCCCGCATCGGATGTGCGCCTGACGCTCGACGTGCTCGGTGCCAAGTGCGACCAGCACCGCGGCCAGCCGATCCGGACGTTTCAATTCCTGGCCGAAGATGTGCGTCCTGCGGTCACGGAACTGATCGGCGCTCTTCACGCATTCCAGCTTCGGACCTCGACTGCCATCTTTCGCTTTGCGAAGGTCAGTAACCAGATTCGCGAACGGGCGCGCAAACTATGGCCCGGTCATCAGGCGCTGCCATCAGCCTACTCGTTTCGCTATGCGTTCCGGCAGCACATGGCGCTGCTTGGCGCCACGCGCGCCGAGATTGCTCGCGCCATGGGCCACCGATCGGTGCTGTCGTCACTCAGCTACGGTCACCAAATGTCGCGCCAGCGCACGCAGGACCTGGCCATCGATATCAGCGCCTCGTTCGAACCTCACTACCCCGATTCGCATCGCGACTATGCCGAGCGCTGGCATGACGAGCGCGCAGCGCGGCTGATCGCGCGCGACAGGGCCCTTGACCTGCATGCAGATCTGGGGGGCTGACGCCAGCATGGTCAGCGCCGCTCCGACAACCTTGCCGGTCTAGTTTTTCGGGCGGTGCTGCAGGATCTGCCAGACGCGCTCGGAGGTCATCGGCATCTGCAGCTGATAGATCTCATCGCCGATGCCAGCCGAACTCAGCGCGTCGAGCATTGCATTGACCAGCGCCGGTGTGGCGCCGATGGTGCCGAGCTCACCGACACCCTTGACGCCCAGCGGGTTGGTCAGACAGGGGATCGACTGATCCATCTCGGTCTTGAAGGGCACCGCCAGATCGGCGCGCGGCATGGCGTAATCAAGGAAACTGGCCGTGAGCGCCTGGCCTGATTCGGCGTCGTACACGACACGTTCTGACAGCGCCTGTCCGATGCCCTGCACCGCGCCGCCTTCGAGTTGACCGATCACGATCATGGGATTGACGACCCGCCCCACATCGTTGACCGAGGCGTAGCTCACCACCGCAGTCTCGCCGGTGTGCGGATCGACTTCGATCTCGCAGATATGGCAGCCGTTGGGCCAGGTCGCTCCGGCCACAGAACTGGTCGAATCGACAAAGATGCGGCCCTCGCTTTGTTTCGCCGCCAGTTCAAACAGGTCGACGCCGTGGTCGGTGCCCGCAACCGTAAAGCGACCCGCCTGATACTCGATGTCAGTGGCCGGCGCTTCGAGTTCCTCGGCCGCCTTCTGTTTACTTTCATCGATGGTGCGCTGGGCGGCAACACCAATCGCGGAGCCGCCGGTGAAAAGGGAACGCGAGCCAGCACTGCCGAATCCGTTGGCGCGGTCGGTATCGCCCTGCAGTACGCGGATCTTCTCGATCGGTACCTGGAACATGTCGACGGCCAGCTGCGCATAGCTGGTGACGATGCCCTGCCCCATGGCCTGCGTCGCCGAACCGATTTCGATGAAGCCGTCGGCGGTCACGTTGATGGTGACGCGTTCTTCGAAGGCGTTGCCACCGGTCCACTCCAAGAAGGTGGCGATGCCGCGTCCACGCAGGCGCCCGCGTGCTTCGGAGGCGGCACGCCGCTGTGCGAATCCGGACCAGTCGGCGAGCTTTAATCCCTGATCGAGAATCTGCTCGAAGCGCCCAGAATCATAGGTTTGCGCCATGGCGTTCTTGTAGGGCATCTGTTCGGGCCGCACCATGTTGATGCGGCGCAGTTCAGCTGGATCCATCTTCATGCTGCGTGCCGCGGCATCGAGCAGGCGCTCGATGATGTAGATCGCCTCGGGCCGGCCGGCTCCACGATAGGCACCGGTGGGCGAGGTGTTGGTCAGGTAGGCGGTAATTTCCAGATCGACCACCGGCACGTCATAGATGCTGGTCGACACCCACGGTCCGATCAAGAGCTGGATTGCAACGCCCGAGCCGGTGCCGTAGGCACCGACATTGGCCTTCGAGCGGGTGCGCAGCGCCAGGATGCGGCCACCTTCGTCAAGCGCCAGTTCGGCCTGCGTTTCGACATC
>CAZZVZ010000380.1:0-3821 GCA_964657655.1 Gammaproteobacteria bacterium
TTGTCGTTGTAGAGGCGCTTTTCGAACAGGCCGTCGTCTACCAGCTGCTTCAGCCGGCGCGTCAGCATATTGGGTGCGATGCAAAGAACGCTCTGGAACTCGTCGAAACGGGTCGACCCGTAAAAGGCCTCGCGCAGGATCAGGATGGTCCACCAGTCGCCCACGCGTTCCAGCGCGCGTCCCACCGGGCAGGGCATATCGGCAAAGCTGGTTCGCTGCATGACTTTTCAAAGAGTAACTATCAAGATGAAAGCCATTCTAGAATAGTTACTTCCATCATGCAAGTCTCGTTGGGGGACGGCTCCAGCGCCGTTCGGCGGGATCAGGGCATACTGCTCAACAAGCGGCGGCGCCATAATTCCTCAATGTATGGATATATCTCCCTATGTTATGGATTTTTATGACAATATCCTTATAATAGGGAGATATGTTCACAGTTTGACGATTATGGGCTCAGCCGACTTCCTATTCACCCCTTCGATGCAACGCGTTCTTGCCACCACTTTGTCGCATCCTGAGCGGAGCTATACCCTGTCAGAATTGCTTTGTCTCGCGGGTTCTGGACACGGTAGTACGCAGCAGCAAATCGAAAAGTTGCTTGCTAGCGGAGTCTTGCTGGAAGAACCACGACGAGGCCGTCAGCGCAGTATCAAAGCGAATTCTGACTTTTTTCTCTTCCCCGAACTCAAGAGCATCATGCACAAGACCTTTGGGGTCGTCGAGCCTCTCAAAGCAGTCCTGATCCCCTTCGAGCAGAACGTGCAGGAAGCATTTGTCTTTGGCTCCATCGCTAAGGGCACAGATACGCAACGGAGCGACGTCGATCTCATCGTCGTTGGGACGTTGTCGCTGTTCGACCTGGCAGGAGCTATCCACGCGGCTGAACATGAACTGGGGCGGCCCGTGCATCTAAGTCTTTATCAACCCGCCGAGTGGCGCGACCTTGTCGCCCAAGACCCCGTCGTGACCCGAATTGCTAACGGTCCAAGATTGCAGGTATTGCCAGATGCCACGACCCGCTGAATACGAAAATCTGATCAAATCTAGAGCGTTCGAAGCTGTCCCGCCGACGCAAGGCGCTATAGCAGGCTATCTCAAGAACGCGGGCGATTATCTAGAAGTTGGCAAAGGCCTGGACAACACCAAGACCTTGCAGGTTTTTACGATGGCGTACGAGGGTTATTTCGCGATTGTGCAAGCCATTCTCGAGTTTTACGAAGTGCGTACCAAAGATGCTGGCCGTAACTTGGCGATCCAGCGCGTGTCACATGACTTAAAACTTTGTTCGGGTGAGTTTGCTCTTGTGACCAAAGCTCACGAACGCCGAAATAGCACGTCGTACGTTTCACCGTTTCCGCCAGTCTCGATTGCCGAAGCGCAAGCCCTACTGGCCATCCTGGAGAAATACCTGCCTGCGGCCTACGCGCTTACACGCTAACTTCACGGAATACGCTATCCAAACCCGTGGCGGCGAACATCACCCCGGCATTGCGGCTTACCGAGCAGCGGCACCGGTCAACTGCGCGGCGCCACGCCGCCCTGCTGGCACCTCGCGCTTTGACCTGGCCTCGTCTGCTCTCTGACCTTGATTAGGAGATTCATGACTCAGCACCTATTGACTGACAACCGAATTCTGGACGTTATCGACAATGGATTTGACTCGCGCAAGGCGCTGGTTTTTCACCACGGCACGCCAGGCGATGCGACCCTCTGGACCCGCTGGCTTGATCACTGCGCCAGGCACGCGATGCGCGCCATCGCCATCAGCCGGCCAGGCTACGGCTCGTCGAGCCGGCGCCGCGGCCGTCGCGTGGTCGACATCAACGACGATACCGAGCAGATCCTGGCGCAGCTCGGCATCGATGCTTTTGTCGCAATCGGCTGGTCAGGAGGCGGCCCGCACGCGATCGCGAACGGGCTCAGCGCCAGGTGCCAAGGCGTCATCACGCTCGCCGGGGTGGCTGCGTATGGGCAGCACGACCTCGACTTCCTGGAGGGCATGGGTCCTGAGAATCACGATGAGTTTGGCGCCGCGGTGTTGGGCGAGGAGGCGATCAATTCCTGGATGGAAAAAAATGCCGTGGCTCTAAAAGGCGTGACCGGCGCGCAGTTACGCGACGCTTTTGGAGGCCTGGTAGGCGCTGTCGACCGCGCCGTGATCGAAGGGCAGTTCGCCGAGGACCTGGCAGCGACCATGCGCCACGCGCTGGCAAACGGCTATGACGGCTGGATGGACGACGATCTGGCCTTCGTGCGTCCCTGGGAGGTCGCATTCGACGCCATCGACTGTCCCGTGCAGATCTGGCAGGGCGATCAGGACCTGATGGTGCCCAGTGCCCATTCGAACTGGCTGACCAGAAACATTGCCGTGGCAAAGCTCAACTTTGTCCCCGGACACGGGCATCTCTCGCTCATCGAAGAGTACCGAGATGCGATTCTCGATCAGGCAAGGCAGATGCTGTCGTAACGCGGCCGCTGCCTGCGGCGGCCGCAGGCGGCGAGGCTACAGTTTTCCAAGGCCGTCCCAGCAGGCGTCGTAATCAGGCTGCAGGGCGCTCGATTTCATGGCGTGTTCGGTCACCCGAAACACATAGCGCGCCTCAAACATGAAAGCCATGGTGTCTGACAGACGATGTGGCTGCAGATCGGCAGCGGACGCTTTCTCGAAGGTGGCACGATCCGGCCCGTGCGACGTCATGCAGTTGTGCAAACTGATGGCGCCGGGAGCGAATCCATCGGCTTTGGCGTCGTATGCGCCTTGCACCAGACCCATGAATTCGCTCATCACGTTGCGGTGATACCAGGGTGGCCTGAAGGTATGCTCGGCCACCATCCAGCGCGGCGGAAAGATGACGAAGTCGACGTTGGCGGTGCCTGCCATCTCCGACGGCGAAGTCAGCACTGTAAAGATCGACGGATCGGGGTGGTCGAAGGTGACCGTGTTGACCGCCATGAAGCGCGCCAGGTCATATTTGTAGGGTGCGAGGTTGCCATGCCAGGCCACCACATCGAGCGGCGAATGATCGAGTTCGGTCTGAAACAGCTGGCCTTGAAACTTGACGATGAGCGCGGTCGGCTGGCTGACATCCTCGAAGGCTGCAACCGGCGTGAGGAAATCGCGCGGGTTGGCGAGACCGTTGGCACCGATCGGTCCGAGGTCAGGCAGCTGAAACGCCAGGCCATAGTTCTCGCACACGTAGCCACGCACCGGACCGTCAACCTCGACCCGAAAACGCACACCACGCGGCACCACGGCGATTTCACCAGGACTGACGTTGACATGCCCCATTTCGGTAAAGAGCCGCAACGCGCCTTGCTGGGGCACCAACAAGAGTTCGCCATCGGCATTGAAGAACACGCGCTGCATCGACTGGTTGGCGACGTAAAGATGCGCAGCGCAGCCGTTCTGCGTGGCCACGTCACCGGTGGCTGCCACGGTTGTCAGTCCTGCGAGGAAATCAGTCGGCGCTGCCGGAATCTCGATCGGATTCCAGCGCAGTCGGTTAAAGGGGGGCGACTCGCTCAGTGGCGCGGTTCTGATCAATCCGGCATCGATTTGCCGGTATGCCGGATGCGTGGCACTGGGGCGCAGGCGATAGAGCCAGGAGCGCAGGTTATGGGCGCGCGGTGCGGTAAAGGCTGATCCCGACAGCTGCTCGGCGTACAGGCCGTGCGCCACGCGCTGTGGACTGTTCTGGCCGATCGGCAAGGCACCGGGTTTTGCTTCAGTGGCGAAGTGATTGGCGAAACCTGACTGGTACGCGACTTCGGTGCTGCTGGCCGATCCGTCCATGCTCTACTCCTTCTCGGGTCCTGCTCCA
>CAZZVZ010000381.1:0-3819 GCA_964657655.1 Gammaproteobacteria bacterium
AGGGGAATATACGCATGCAGCGGTCGCGGCATTCATCGCGAGCGGCATGGCAGATGCTGGCTTTGGTATCGAGACGCCCGCACGTCATTTCAACCTGGAGTTCATTCCACTTGAAACCGAACGCTACTTTCTCGCGTGCCGCCAGGAAACCCTCAAATTTCCCCAGGTGCAGGATCTGCTGCGCATCGTGTCGAGTCCCGAATACCGCCATGCGCTCGACGGCCTGCCCGGCTATGACGGCCGCTCGTCAGGTCGCGTGTTGACTCTCGACGAGGCCTTTCCGGCGCCGGCAAGGAAGAAGCGCGCATGAGCGCCCGACGTCCAAAGGACCACCTGAGCGAACTCGACGCGCTGTTGAACGGCAAGCTCGACGCTCAGGCGCTGGCGCGCGAGATTACCCGGCTCAACGCGCGCGCCGAAGTCCTGCTCAGCATCGACCCCGTCACGGCGCGCAAGATTGCCACCGCGGTACGCGGCTACGCGCTGCAGCTCGACATGCCCGAGGCGGCCGCCTTCAGCCGCTTCATCGAAGGCACCGCGATTTCGTCGGCCACCGAATTCGAGCATGCACGCGAGGTGCTCGAAGAGGCCTCCGAGGAGGCCGAAGACGCAGGCGAAATCGAACTTGCCAATCGCTGCCGCAATGGCCTTGCCATCATCTACGAGCGCATCGGCGAATACGGCAAAGCGTGCGAGATGCTGCATCACTGCCTGAGCCTCGCGCGCGTCACCAACGATAGCAAGGGAGAATGCCGCGCGCTGTCCAATCTCGGCACCTTGCATTCCAATATGGGCGACTACGAGCGCGCCGTGTCGCTGCTGCAGGAGTGCAACGATCGCGGCGTCGCAGTCGATGATCCGCTGCTGCAGATCACAACGCGTGCCACCCTGGCCGAAGCTTTGGTCGCGTCGGGCCGCTATCACGAGGGGCTGGCCATCGGCGAGCGATGCCAGTCGGACGCCAACGACGTCAATTTCAGGCTGCAGTGGGGTTTCATTACAGCCATCGTGGCCGCCGCCCAGATCGGCCTTGGCCAGTATCAAAGGGCGCGCGTGACCCTGAAGGAACTCGAGACGCTCGCCACCGAACTGGGCGAGCGCGATCTGTTGTGCGACGTGCTCATCAAGCAGATCGAGGTCGATCTTGCAGATGGCACCAGCGCGCCCAGCAAGGAGGCGCTTGAGCGCGCCTTGAAACTCGCCGAGGAGGTTCGCATCCGCCAGTTCGAGATGCGTGCCCACCAGCTGAGCGCACTGGCCTACTCGCGCGCCTCCGACTTCAAGGCGGCTTTTGCGCATCGCAGCCGCGAGCTCGAACTCAGCAACGAACTCAAAGAACGCAACGTGGCACGCAAGGTCCAGGTGCTCGCGGTGGAAATGTCGGTTGATCAACACCGTCGCCGCGCCGATGAAGAAAAGCAGCGCAGCGCAGAACTGGCCTCTCTCAACGAGAAGCTGACCGAGACCCTGGCGCGTGCCGAACACTATGCATCGCACGACAGCCTGACGGAGCTTCTCAACCGCCGCAAGTTTCTCGACCTGACTGAAGAGGCTGTGCAGCGGGCGCTTGCGAGCGGCGAGATTCTCGGCCTTGCCTTTGTCGACCTTGACGGATTCAAGTTGATCAACGACTCGCTCGGACACGATGCCGGCGACGCTTTGCTGATCCAGGTGGCAAGGCGCCTCAAGGGGGCAGTGCGCGGCTGCGATCTCGTGTCACGCGCTGGCGGCGACGAATTCATGGTGCTGATCCGCGAGCTATCGACCCCCGATGAGATCGCAGCCGCGGTGGCGCGCATCGCTGCGGTGTTCGACGAACCGTTCGCACTGCACGGTGCACCGACGCGCTCGAACGGATCGGTCGGCTACTCGATCTATCCGATTGATGGTGACTCGGTCACGGCACTGCGCATTGCGGCGGACCGGGCCATGTACAGCGAGAAGCGCCGCCGCCAGGCGGCCTGAAATTTGCCAGTAGCGCTCTGCATGGCCGTGCAGCGTGTTGTACAGTGACCAGCTTTTTGGCTGGCCCTGATGGCGCGCTGACTGCAGCTCACCAGGCCTCACCTCACAGGAAATTCCATGCGCCGTGTCTTACGCTTTGCCGGCTTTTCATTGCTGTTTCTGATGGTCTTGATGGTCATCGCATATGCTGTGATCTACCTGCTGAGCAACCACGCGGTCGAGCGTCGCTACCCGTTGCCGGTGGTGACGCTGGCGGTGCCGAGCGATGCAGCCTCGATTGCAGAAGGTGAACGGCTGGCGACAGTGCGCGGCTGCTATCTCGCCTGTCATGGCACCAAGGGCGCGGGCGAACCAATGCTCGACGATTTCATGCTTGGCCATATCAATGCGCCCAATCTCTACCAGGCCGCTCAGAAATATTCCGATTCCGAACTGGCGGCATTGATTCGCTTTGGCGTGCGGCCCGACGGGCAGGGCGTGCTGATCATGCCGTCGCAGACATTTCACGGCCTCAACGACCAGGATCTGGGCCGCATCATTGCCTTCATGCGAGCCCTCCCGCCAAGCAGCGGCCCGGCGCGCCGCGAGCAGCTCGGGCCGGTGCTGCGCGCGGCCCTTGCAGCCGGCAAAATCAAGACCGCACCCGAGCAGATTGCAGCGCTCGCGCCACTGCCGCCTGCGCCTGGTGACGGCGCACAGCTCGGCCGCTACGTCGCCACCACCAGTTGCACCGAGTGCCACGGCAACGCTCTGGAAGGAAACGTCAATCCCGAGTTCACCAGCCCCGACCTGCACATTGTGCGAGGCTACAGCCAGGCTGACTTCAGGAAGCTGATGCGCGAAGGGGTGGCCCTTGGCGATCGTCAAGTCGGACTCATGAGCGTGATTGCCCAGCTTGACCTGAGCCATCTGACCGATGCTGAAATCGACAGCCTGTACAGTTATCTGCACGATTTCGGCAGCCCCGCCAGCGCAGTGGCCGCAGCACACTAAAAAACCACGCCAGCGGCAAGGCCTGCCACTTTATCGGCGACGGCATGCTTCTCGCCTCGTATAATCGCCAAGAAAATAGTCCGAAGTCGGCACCGGTACCTTGGCTGGTGTCACGACGCTCGTGGGAGTCAGCAATGGTGTTCAGTCTATTGCGCAAGCGCGAAGTGTCACCGCGTCTTGCGCGTCTGCGCGAATTGTCTCTGCTCGAATACCTGAGTCCGGCCGAATTGCGCCATGTCGACGTGCTGCTGCACGAACGTGAATTCGTGCAGAACGAGATCATCTTCGACGAGGGCGAAGAGGGTCAGGCGCTCTACATCGTACTTGAAGGCCAGGTCGCCATCGTGCGCGCACGCAATGGTGAAGAGCAGCACATCGCGACCTTGTCGCCGGGCGAATTCTTCGGCGAGATGGCATTGCTTGACCGTTCTCCGCGCGGTGCGCGCGCCAAGGCCGCCAGCAACTGCCGCATGGCGGTTTTGTTTCGCGAGGATCTGACCGCACTTCTTAGCACCCATGCAGTGGTGGGCTCGAAGATCACGCTGCAGATGGCACGTCACATGTCCAAGATCATTCGGCAGAACGTGGTATCTACGGCGGCTACGGTGTCGTTGTGAGCGCCGCGCCGCAGGTCGCGTCGACAGCGCGGGTCAAGCGGCTGCTGGACGCGACGCGGCCCAAGCCGCGGCCGGATTTCCGTGATCTGCACTTCACCCGGCAAGACGGCTCGCGCCGTACTGCCGGGCCAATGGTCTGGGTCTCGGTGATCGTGGTGACCTGCCTGCTGCTTTATCTGCTGCAGAAGGTGCTGCTGCTGGTGGTGCCGTTTCTGCTTGCGCTGGTGCTGTTCTACGCGCTTTT
>CAZZVZ010000382.1:0-3809 GCA_964657655.1 Gammaproteobacteria bacterium
CTATGTGGGGCAGCCGCTGCAGCGTCTGGAAGACCCCGCCATCCTGACCGGTCGGGGTCGCTTTGGCGACGACATCGGCGTCAAGCCCGGAACCCTGCACGCAGCCGTGCTGCGCTCCCCGCACGCACATGCCGAGCTGGTCAGCATCGATGCCCGCGCGGCGCTCGCCACAGCGGGCGTACGCGCCGTGCTGACACGCGATGACTTGCGCGCCTGGTCCAAGCCGTTTGTGGTCGGTGTCAAATCGCCCATGGAGCATTGGGCGCTGGCCATGGATCGGGTGCGCTACGTGGGCGAACCGGTCGCGGTGGTCGTGGCCGAGTCGCGCGCCCTGGCAGAAGATGGCCTTGATCTCATCAAGGTCAGCTATACCCCGCTTGATGCCACAGTCTCAATTGAAGATGCGGCGAACGCCGATTCAGAAGTACTTCATCCCAAGGTCGGCAGCAACATCATCAGCGAGCGCCACTTCAGCTATGGTGATCCGGACGAGGCCTTTGCGTCTGCCGAGCACACGGTTGAACTGACGGTGCACTACCCGCGTAACAGCTGCACGCCGATCGAATGCGGTGTGGTGGTGGCAGAGTTTCTCTCCGGTGATGAAGGCTATGACGTCACCTCCAACTTCATGGGACCTTTCTCGCTGCACGCGGTCATGGCCATGGCGCTTAACGTCCCCGGCAACCGGCTGCGCCATCGGGCAGCACGCGATTCAGGAGGAAGCTTTGGCGTCAAGCAGGCCGTGTTCCCCTACGTGGTGCTGATGTGCCTGGCGTCGAGGAAAGCCAATGCGCCGGTCAAATGGGTCGAGGACCGGCTCGAACATCTGGTGGCCGCCACATCAGCCACGGCACGCCTTTCAACCATCAAAGCCGCCGTCGACAGCAATGGCCGCATCACGGCGCTCGACTATGATCAGATGGAAGATTGTGGCGCCTATCTCAGGGCACCCGAGCCCGCCACTTTCTATCGCATGCACGGCTGCCTGACTGGCGCCTACGCGATCGAGCACTTGCGGGTCCGCAATCGCGTGGTACTGACCAACAAGACGCCAACGGGCCTGGTGCGCGGTTTCGGCGGCCCGCAGGTCTATTTCGCGCTCGAGCGCCTGATGCAGCGCATTGCAGTCGAGCTCGAGATCGATCCGCTTGACGTCTATCGACGCAATTTTGTCGGACCCGATGCCTTTCCCTACCGCGCTGCAGCCGGTGCGCTGCTCGACTCCGGCAACTACCCTCTTGCACTGCAACGCGTCCTCGAAGAGGGCGCATTCGCCGAACTCGATCGGCAGCGTGCTGAGGCACGCAGCCAAGGACGACTGTTTGGTATCGGCTTTGCCGCAATCGTCGAGCCTTCGATCTCGAACATGGGCTACATCACGACCGTGATGCCCGCTGAGGCACGTGCCAAGGCCGGCCCCAAGAGTGGTGCCATCGCGAGTGCCACAGTGAGCATCGACCTGCTCGGCGGCGTCTCGATCACGATTGCATCGACGCCCGCCGGGCAGGGTCACATGACGGTGTGCGCCCAGGTCGCCGCCGACGTGTTCGGACTGACGCCCGCCGAAATCGTCACCAATGTCGAATTCGATACGCAAAAGGACGCCTGGTCGGTGGCCGCGGGCAACTATTCCAGCCGCTTCGCCGGCGCGGTCGCGGGCACGGTCCATCTCGCTGCTCTTCGGGTGCGCGACAAGATTGCCCGCTGCGTGGCCGGGCAGCTGCAATGCGCACCGTCCGAGGTGTGCTTTGCCGGCGGCAAGATATTCGCGCAGCAGCACCCGCAGCTGACCCTGCCGTTTGGCCGCACTGCTGCCAATGCGCCGCACTGGGCGCCGTCGCTGCTGCCAGAAGGCGAGACACCGGGGCTGCGCGAGACCGTGTTTTGGAATCCGCCACACATGGATGCACCTGATGCGGGTGACCGCATCAACACTTCGGCAGCCTACGGCTTCGCCTTTGATATGTGCGCGGTGGAAATCGAGCGTGCCACCGGACGCGTCAGGATCGTGCGCTATGTGACAGCGCATGATGCAGGAACGCTGCTCAATCCTGCACTGGCCGACGGCCAGATCAGGGGCGCATTCGCACAAGGGCTGGGCGCGGCGCTGATGGAAGAGTTTCGCTATGGCACGGACGGATCGTTCCAGTCAGGAACGCTGGCCGACTACCTGATGCCGACCACCTGCGAAGTGCCCGACCCTGTCATCGTGCATCTCGAGACGCCCTCACCGTTCACGCCGCTCGGAGCCAAGGGTCTGGGCGAGGGCAACAACATGAGCACGCCCGTATGCATCGCCAATGCGGTCGCCGACGCGCTTTCGATGAAGGACATCCGGCTGCCGCTCACGCCCGCCAAAGTGATGCAGCTGATCGGTTTTGAGGACCCGCCACCTTCGAACTCCGCGCTCGGACAAGCGAACGCGGCCGGACCCGATTCCAGCAGTCCCGGCCAGGCTGGCGCACAGGCGTTGGAGCGATCAGGCGTCGCGCAAAGAGGCAAACGTCCCCTCACCGCCAAGGGAAGTATCGATCTCGAGGCATCGCCACAGGCCGTTTTCGCAGTGCTGCTCGATGCCAGGCGGCTGGTGCGCATTATTCCTGGGTGCGAAGCGCTCAATGAAACGGCGCCGCACCAGTACCGTGCCGATGTCACGGTGGGCGTGGGCATGATCAAGGCCCGCTTTGAGGCCAACATTGCGCTGTTCGACATCGAGGCACCCAAACGCCTGCGTCTGTCGGGCACAGGCTTGTCATCGCTTGGCAGTGCCGGCGGCTCGGGCCTGGTTGAACTCACGGCCAAAGGCACAGGTTCGGTGCTGAGCTTCGACTATCAGGCCAACGTCTCAGGCAAGGTCGCAGCCGTCGGCGGGCGCATGCTGGAAGGCGCCGCCAAGGTGGTGTTGCGCCAGCTGTTCGAAGCGCTCGGTCGCGAGGCCCTGCGCACCACCGGCGGCGGCAACGATGGGGGCAGCGACCACGGTGGCAACTTGAACATCCGCGGCGCGGGACCCGCCATGCCCAGCGCACGCTCATGGTGGCAGCGCCTGGTGGCGCGCCTGAGCGGCTCATCATGAAACCAGCACGCTTTGACTATCTGCGCGCCGAGAATACTGCGCATGCGCTCGAGGCACTGAGCTACGCGGGCGAAGACGCGCGCTTTCTGGCCGGCGGCCAGTCGCTGATGGCGGTCCTCAACATGCGCCTGGCGTCGCCTGGTCTGCTGGTCGACATTTCTCGCACCGCCGAGCTCGACCGGCTCGATCACGACGCGAGTCGCAGTGAACTGGTGGTCGGTGCGGCAGTCACGCAGGCCAGGGTCGAATGGCGCACCGAGTTGGCAGACGAAGTACCGCTCCTGAAAAAGGCCTTTCCCCATATCTCGCATTTCCAGATCCGCAATCGCGGCACGGTATGCGGCTCGATCGCGCATGCCGATCCGAGCGCCGAACTACCCCTGGTGCTGTGCGCGCTGGACGGTGCTGTGACCTTGCGCTCGGCCAGCGGCAGGCGGCGCGTCGCCGCGAGAGACCTGTTCCAGGGCATGCTGATGACGGCGCGACGCCCCGACGAACTGATCGAGTCGGCGCATTTCCCGATCCAGAAGGCGGGCCAGCGTTTCGGCTTCGAGGAATTCTCGGCACGCCATGGCGACTTCGCACTGGTGGCGGTCGCCTCGGTGGTGACCGACGACCAGATTCGCCTGGCCGTCGGCGGCGTCGCTGATCGACCCATGGTGGCGCGCTGGTCGCATCTCGAAGGCGACCAGCTGCGCGACCATGGTCACCCAGAAATAGCCGAGCGGCGGCA
>CAZZVZ010000383.1:0-3804 GCA_964657655.1 Gammaproteobacteria bacterium
GTCCCAGGCTGCAGGACTGAAGCCCATGGTGATGGATATCGAGTCCTACGCGGCTCGCGCCACCGCAGAGCGCATCATCAAGCTGATGCCCAATGAAGGTGAAGGCCAGATCATCGCCCTGTTCACCGTGGGCGCCTACACCACCACGATTTCGGTCACGCTCAACGGCCAGGCGATCTACGAACGTGAGCAAGCCTTCGGCGGCAGCCAGCTGACGCAGGATATCGCGCGCGCCTATGGCCTGTCGGCCGAAGAAGCCGAGGCCAAGAAGCGCAGCGGTGATCTGCCTGATAACTATGAGCGCGATCTGCTGCAGCCGTTCGCCGACAACATTGCGCTCGAAGTCACACGTGCCCTGCAGTTCTTCTTTACCTCGACCCCCTACAGCCGCGTCGACCAGATTCTTCTGGCCGGCGGATGCGCCGTGATTCCGGGTCTGGTTGACGTGGTGGGTACCCGTTCCCAGGCTGCAACCTCGATCCTCAACCCCTTCAAGGGCATGGATATGAGTTCCTCGATTCGCGAGAAACAGGCGCGTCTTGATGCGCCGTCGCTGCTGGTCGCGACCGGACTCGCAATGCGGAGGACGGGCTAATGCTTCAGATCAACCTATTACCCCACCGCGAGCTTCGGCGCGCGGCGCGGCGCCGTGACTTCTACGTCATGGCCGGCCTGTCGCTGGCCGCCGCCGCCGTGGTGGTGTTCTTCGTGGTGTTGGTGATCGACAGCTTGATCTCTGCCCAGACCGACCGCAACAACTACATCACAGCAGAAAACGCCAAGCTCGACGAACAGATCAAGCAGATCGCCGACCTGAAGGAAGAAATCGACTCATTGAAGGCGCGTCAGCAGGCGGTCGAGGACCTGCAGGCGGATCGCAACCTGCCGGTGCATTTGCTCGACGAGCTGGTCAAGCAGGTGCCCGAAGGCATCTACCTGAACGCCATCAAGCAGACGGACCTGAAGGTCACCATGACCGGCTTTGCGCAATCCAATGATCGCATCTCGGAAATGCTGCGCAACCTGGGCAATAACTCGGCGTGGCTCGAGGGTCCGACGCTGATCGAGATTCACTCGACCACCATGGGTGCCGACAAGCGCCGCGTCTTTGCCTTCACGATGAGCGTCAGCGAGAAACGTCCGGTGGCGGCTGCCCCCGATGCCTCAAAACCTCCGGCTGCAAAGCCGGCATCGGCTACGTGATCGGGTGACCCATGGCAGATTTTAAGAAATATGCGGACCAGTTCCGCAATCTCAACCCGCGCGATGTCGGCACATGGCCGATCATGCCGCGCATTGCAGCGGCGCTCGGTATCGTCGTGGTGGTGCTGGCTCTTGGCTACTTCTTCGAGTGGAGCAGCCAGATCGACACGCTCAATGAACTGAAAGCCAAGGAACTCACGCTCAAGGAAGACTACAAGAGCAAGCTCGCCCAGGCGGTCAACCTGGAGCCTCTGAAGAAGGAAAAGGACGAAGTATCCCAGTACGTTTTCCGGCTCGAAAAGCAGCTGCCAAGCAAAGCCGAAATGGATGCGCTGCTATCGGATATCAATCAGGCCGGTGTGGGACGAGGTCTGCAGTTCGAACTGTTCCGTCCGGGTGGCGCGACCGTCAAGAACTATTACGCCGAACTGCCGATCGATATCCGCATTACGGGTTCGTACCATGATCTTGGTCAGTTCACGAGCGACATCGCCAGTCTGCCGCGGATCGTGACGCTCAATAACCTGACCATTTCGATGCCACCAAACGCCAGCACGCCTCTCACCATGGAAGCGGTCGCCAAGACCTTCCGCTACCTGGATCCCGAGGAAGTGTCAGCCAACAAGAAACCCAAGCCGGGAGCGCCGAAATGAAACGCCTCTTGATTTCCGCCTTGGTCGTAATGCTGGCGAGCGCATGTACCGGCTCTGAGGACGAGTTGCGCCAGTGGATGGCCGATGCACGCAAAGACGTGCATCCCATCAATCCGCATCTGTCTGAACCGAAGACATTCGAGCCCTACATCTATGCCGAACAGAGCCAGGTCGATCCGTTCGATCCGGCCAAGATCACCAACGCGCTCAAGCGGCTGGCCTCCAAGTCGACCAACGGCCTGGCACCGGATCCGACGCGCCGACGCGAACCACTCGAGGCTTTCCCGCTCGATTCGATCGCCATGGTGGGCACGCTGTCTCGACCCAAGGACCACTACGCTCTTCTACGAGCAGACGGTGTGGTCTATCAAATCAAGACCGGCATGTATGTCGGGCAGAACTTCGGCATCGTCACGCAGATCTCCGATAACCAGGTAACTCTTAAAGAAGTCGTCCAGGACGCCTCCGGCGAATGGGTGGAACGCATCAGCACGCTGCAATTGCAGGAGAGCTCAAAATGATTCAAACGACGCAGTTTCTCGGACAACTCGCGAAGCGCCGCAAGTGGTTACTTGCGACGCTGGTGTTGTTCTTCGGTGTTGAGGCGCAGGTCCTGGCCCAGACCAACACCATCGATTCCATCACCACCACGCAGCAGGGTCAGAACCTGATCGTGAAGATGACGTTCAGTCATCCGCTGCAGGGGGCGCCGGCTGGCTTCTCGGTTGCCACACCGCCGCGCATCGCGCTCGACTTTCTTGGCACGACCAACAACCTCGGCAAGACCGGCATGGAAGCCAACGAAGGCGAGCTGCGCTCGCTCAACGTGGTGCAGGCCGGCGACCGTACCCGGGTGGTGTTCAACCTGAAGCATCTGATCAACTACACCACGGTCGTCGAAGGCAACACCTTGCTGGTGACCCTGCAGCCGACGTCGCCAGATGGCGCAGCCGTGCTGGTGCCTGCCAGCAGTGGTCGCTTCGCCGAACCGGTCACGCTGCCAGGATCTGCCGCGCACGCACTGCGCGACATCGATTTCAAGCGTGGCGCTGACGGTCAGGGTCGCATCATCGTCGATCTGTCGGACAGCCAGACCGGGGTCGACATCAAGACGCAAGGTTCGTCGATCGTGGTCGACTTCCTGCACGCGCAGCTGCCAGACAACCTGCGCCGCCGCTTGAACGTGGCCGATTTCGGCACGCCAGTGCAATCGATCAATACCTTTGCGCAAGGCGAAAACACGCGCATGGTGATCGAGCCGCATGGCCAGTGGGAGCACAACGCCTACCAGACCGACAACCGCCTCGTGATCGAAGTCAAGCCGGTGACCACCGACCCGAACCGCCTGTTCCCCAACAGCCGTCCGGGCTATCAGGGTGAGCGTCTGTCGCTCAACTTCCAGAACGTCGAAGTGCGCTCGCTGCTGCAGGTGATCGCTGACTTTACCAACCTCAACATCATCACCAGCGACTCGGTCGGCGGCAACCTGACGTTGCGTCTGAAGGATGTGCCCTGGGATCAGGCGCTCGACATCATCTTGCAGGCCAAGGGCCTGGACATGAGGAAGAACGGCAACGTGATTCTGGTGGCACCCAAGGACGAGCTGGCCACCAAGGAGAAGCTCGATCTGGAAGCCAAGGCCCAGATCAGCGATCTCGAGCCGCTGCGCTCCGAGGTGTTCCAGCTCAATTACCAGAAAGCAGACGCGATGCGCGCCTTCTTGAATGGTGATGCGGTGCCAGGCGCGACCGGGCAAGTCAGCTCGGCCTCGTCGAGTGGCAGCAGCAACAAGGTGCTGAGCAAGCGCGGTGCTGCTTCTGCTGATCCACGCACCAACCAGCTGTTCGTGCAGGACACCGCCAGCAAGCTGGAAGAAATCCGCGCGGTGATTGCACGCATCGACGTGCCGAGCCGGCAGGTGCTGATCGAAGCCCGCGTGGTGGTGGCC
>CAZZVZ010000384.1:0-1640 GCA_964657655.1 Gammaproteobacteria bacterium
CCGGCATCAGCGGCACGGCCTTCCACGGCAGGATGCCGTAGAGCGCCAGCAGGATGCGGGTGAAGACATTGACCGTGGCAGCACCGCCGTGGGCACGAATCACGGCGCGCGCACGCTTCATGTGCGGCGCGTCGGTGTCTTCGCCAATCATCTTCAGGGCAAAATAGGTTTTTACGCTGGCCGAGATATCGAAGCGGCCACCGTAGTAGAGCGCCCAGCCGCCATCGGCGCTTTGCATGCGACGCAGATAGCGTCCGATGCGCGCTTCGAGCAGGGTGTCGGCATCTTCGCCGAGATAGTGCGTCATCAGCACGTACTCGGACGGAATGGTGGTGTCGGCTTCCAGCTCGTAGACCCAGTGGCCGTCATCGCGCTGTTCACGCACCAGTGCCTGACTGGCGCGTTCGACGCTCAGGTCGATGCGACTGGACTCATTCTTGGTCTCAGCCGGCGCCGCCTGGTCGAGCAGATTCAGGAAAACAGTATCGTTCATTCAGTTCACACGTAAATCGGCGTCAGATGACGCCGTACGTCAGGACTGCGCCGGCCAGGCGCAGTTTGGAAATCCGCACGCGATGCCTGGGCGGTGCAAAGCCGCGCGCCAGCATGCGTTTCAACATATCGCCATAAGCCGCTGCCATCAGGCGCGGTGCTCGAACTGCGCGCCTCGGACACGCGTCCATGACGCGTTCGGCCTCGACAAAGTGGTCGCGGCTGCGCTGAGCCACTGCCAGACAGACCTGCGCCAGGGCAGGATCGGCCACCGCCTCTTGCACATTGTTGGTCGCAACGCCGGCGGCGCTCAATTCTTCGCGCGGCAGATAAAGCCTGCCGAGCATTGCGTCTTCGTCGACGTCGCGCACGATATTGGTCATCTGCAGGGCGCGTCCCAGGTGGTACGCAAGTGCCGCGCCGGACTCGCTGGCCACGCCAAATACTTTCACCGAAAGACGCCCCACCGCACTGGCCACCCTGTCGCAATAAAGATCAAGTGTTGCCCAATCTGGCGCGACCACATCCTGATCAACGTCCATCTGCATGCCGTCGATGACTGCCATGAAATCTTCTTTTTGCAGATCAAACGCCTTGATCTGCAGGACCAGTGTCGACAGGTCAGCCGGAGGCTCGGCGCTGTAACAGGCCTCTATCGCAGCGCGCCAGCCATCGAGCTGATCGCGTCGCATCTCGCGCGTGTCGCCGCCATCTGCGACATCGTCCACCCGCCTACAGAAACTGTAAATCTCGTACATCGCCTCACGCTGCGGTGCCGGCAGAATACGCATGGCAGCGTAGAAAGAGCTGCCGGACGCAGCAGCGGCGCTCGAAGGGGGCGAAGGCGTGGCGTGCGGTGTGGGATTCACTCAGGAAAGCCCACGGGACCGGAACAGACACCGTTGCTGCGTTGCAACACGTTGATCTTTTTTGCCCGTGAAAGTTGCAGAAGTATATCAACGCCCGCAAAAAAGCGCCCCCGAGAATTGTAAAATCGATGCAAGCTCATGATTTCTTGATGAATTTCAGGGCGAGGCGGGCGACGCGCGGAATCAGGGTGGGACGCAGCAGGCGGCTGTCGTAGCCGGCCATGCGGCGGTCGTTTTCCGCAAGACACAATTCGATCATGTCGCGCGGCTTCAGGTCCG
>CAZZVZ010000384.1:1650-3801 GCA_964657655.1 Gammaproteobacteria bacterium
GAGCCCGACAGGGTGAAGTTGGCGTCATTGGTCTCGCCCGAGTCTTCCATGCTCTTGGCCAGACCGATGCGCTCGCGAATCAGGAACACGAAAACGGCCGCCACCCGCAGCGCAAACCACAGGCGCTTGTGAATCGGCAGCTGGCGCCGGTACCAGGCCGCCCAGTTCACAAAAAACAGGATGTGGCGTGCCTCTTCCTGGATCACCGGCTCGAACGTCTCGACCAGTTCGCTTGGGAAGTAGCCCGAACGTCTTGCCATCTCGAACAGACCAAAGGCGAAAAAACTGTCGATACACTCGCTGTAACCGGTGACCAGCCAGCCCCATTCAATGTCCTTGGGTGCCGCGTAGACGGGTTCGGGCTCGAGTTGGATGCCGTAGGCCTCGACCAGCTTGGAAAGCACCACTTTATGGCGTGCCTCTTCACCGCCGTCCATCTCAAGCGCGGCGCGCAACAGGTCGCTCTTGGCACGCGCGGCAAACGCTGCCACGCGCGCCGATGCGCGCCCTTCGGTTTGTACCGCCATATCCCAGATCGGCAACGAGGTTACGCGCTGCAGTGCGTCTGCGTCGAGCTTGGGCCAGTTGATGACCGCAGGACGATAGGGATTGTGTGACTCGAGCAGCATGCGACAGAACATCGTCAGATGTCGCTGCGTTCCGAGCCGCATTGGCGTCGGGTCGGCATCCGTCCAGTTGCGCATGGCAAAGTCGGCGTGCTCGACCAGAAGTGCCTCGGACATATCGGTTCCAGTGATACGGTTGCGTCATTTTAGCCGCTTGGCCGAATGCATGCGCGCAAACTTCCCTGCAGCCGTTGCAAACACGCGAACGGTGGCACACTTACGACCGCAGGCAACAGCTCGCGTCCCTCAATTCTTTGCATCCCTCATCGCCTCATGATTCGTAGCGCCTGGCCATTCGCGCTGTCCGTCCTGTGCCTTTTGATCTGGCTCCACCTGACCTTCGTGCGTGCCTGGTTCTGGCGCTTCCGCAATCCGCCTCAAGTCCCCTTGCAGGCTGACGCAATCAGCTACCCGCACGTCGCGGCCGTGATTCCTGCGCGCGACGAGGCAGCCCACATCGGTGGCTGCGTCACCGCCCTGCTCAAACAGGACTACCCGGGACCTTTCTCGGTCATCGTGGTCGACGACTCGAGCTCGGACGCCACTGCCGAGGTCGCCCATCGCGCGGCGCTCGAACTCGATCTGGATGATCGGCTGGTGGTGGTGACTGCACGTCCTTTACCAGATGGCTGGAGCGGCAAGGTATGGGCCCAGTCAGAAGGCTGTGAACTCATCAAGAGGCAGGCGCAAGACGGTATCAGCGCGCCCACCTATCTGTGGTTCACCGATGCCGACATCATTCATCGGCCAGGCGTGTTGCGCGGTCTGGTCGAAGAGTCGACCAGCGCTGGCCTGGTGCTCAACTCTCACATGGTTCACCTGCGCTGCAAGTCGTTCGCCGAGCGAGCGCTGGTGCCCGCTTTCGTGTTTTTCTTTGCCATGCTCTATCCGTTCGAAGCGGTCAACAATCCAAAACGGCGGGCAGCGGCCGCGGCCGGCGGATCGATGCTTGCCGATCGCGCGGCTCTCGAGCGGGCCGGCGGCATGAACACAGTCAGGAAAGCGCTGATCGATGATTGCGCCATGGGTGCCATGATGAAAAAGCAGGGGCCGATTCGCCTCACGCTCGGACAGGCCAGTTTTTCGATCCGGCCCTACCCGGACTTCATCGACATCTGGCGCATGATCGCGCGCACCGCCTACACGCAGCTGCGCTATTCACCCCTGATCCTGCTTGGCACCGTGCTGGGCCTGGTCGTGACCTATCTGGCGCCACCCCTTCTGGCGTTGCTGGCGCACGGCACTGCGGCCCTGCTCGGAGCAATTGCGTGGGCCCTGATGGCGATCTGCTTCGTGCCGATCGCGCGCATCTATCGCCGTCCCGCGACCTGGGGACTGGCGCTGCCTGTCATTGCATCCTTCTACCTGGCCGCCACGGTCGGCTCGGCCTGGCAGCACTGGCGCGGACGGGGCGGCACCTGGAAGAACCGCCATCAAGGCACCGCGCTGGCCGCCACCAAACGGCTCGATCATCCAGATCCTGCGGGCCGCTCTTCGGCCTAGCTTGCTGCGCGCCAGACCCGGC
>CAZZVZ010000385.1:0-3794 GCA_964657655.1 Gammaproteobacteria bacterium
CGATAATCGCGTAGTCGACCGCGCTGTCGAGGATCTGACGGTTGCGCTGCTCAATTTCACGTAACGCCGCATCTGCATGGACGCGGTCGGTGACGTCCACCCCCTCGACAAAGATGCCGCTCACCTCTCCGTTGAGGTCGCGGATCGGCTGATACACGAAATCGAGAAACCGCTCCACGCGCGGGCCGTTTGGCCCCTCTTGAACCGTGAATCGGGCGCCACGCCCCTTGAATGCCTCGCCACTTCGAAACACCTGGTCGAGCAGCGCCAGATAGCCTTGTGCTGCCGCGTCTGGCAGGGCTTCTGCCACAGTCTTGCCGATCACCTCGCGATGTCCGACCAGTCGGCCATACCCGGGATTTGCCATCTCGAAGCGATGCTCGGCGCCTCGCAGCACCGCCATGAATGTCGGCGACTGCTCGAAAAGCTCTTTGAAACGTTCGCGCTCTGCTTTGAGCTTTTCTGTGAGTCTGGTGCGCTCTGTGGTCTCGACCACCGTGGCCAAGCCTCCCACGGCCACGCCCGAATCGTCCATCAATGGCCAGAAATCGAGATCGAAATAGGCCTTTGCGGGTTCGCTCTGCCGCAATAACGTGAACTCTTGATCCCGGTAACTTCTCGATTCGCCGCGCAGCAGTGCCGCGATCACGTCGCCATTGAACTCGCGCGCCTCGGGCCAGATATCGAATGCAGAATGACCGATCATGACCGCGCGTGCCGGGCCCGCAATGCGCGCGTAACCGTCGTTGAAAATCATCAGACCTTGTGGTCCCCACAGCAGGGTCATCGGCACTGGGGAGCGAACCACCGAGGAAGCGGCCGACTTCAAGTGGGGCGGCCAGTCGTCGATCGTGCCAAGTGGCGTGGCCGCCCAATCCTTCCGGGCGATCGCATCAGCCATCTCGCTTTGGCCCAACCACGAGCGAACCGCGCTTTGATCCACTGAATTGCCGTCCGTTTCGATGGTTGTGCCGATGCGGCCGACAGCAGGAGCCGACAATGGACCGGACGTGAGTTGTTAAATTGTCATCGCAGAAAAAGGCTTCAGTGATGAAATCAAGGTGCGTGTGCTCCCCCTAGATGGGCGATTTGACGCACGTTCCATGCCGCACGCTGCTGTTCTTGCATCTGAGCTCAATATTGTGAAGGGCAGGTGGCCGTCGGCGAGCATCGCTTCAGCGAAGCCGGCCGGCCTTGGTGGCCGTCTAACAAGGCCATGACCGGTCCTTGCGGCGTTGCGCTGGATCAGCAGCCCGTCAGTTCAAGGCTTGGGATTCAAGGGCAGCGGTCGTTTGTTCCTGCCGCAGCAAGTCAGCAAAATCCTTGGCCGAGACGGCCGGACTCTTCAGATAGCCCTGGTACTGGTTGCAGCCGAGCTCGCGCAGCAGGTCGAGCTGCGCCTTGGTTTCCACCCCTTCGGCGACCACGTTGAGATTCAGGCTGTGTGCCAGTGACACGATGGCCTGCACGATCGATGAGTTTTCGAGACTCTTGTCGATAAAGCTGCGGTCGACTTTGAGCGTGTGCAGCGGGAAGCGATCCAGATAGGACAGGCTCGAGTAGCCCGTGCCAAAGTCGTCGACTGAGATGCGCACACCGTAACTGACCAGAGACTGCAGCATTTCCGAAGCGTTATAGGCCTTTTCCATGACCGTGCTCTCAGTCAGTTCGAGCTCCAGGAGATGCGGCGACAAGGATGTATCGAACAGCACCTGGCCCACCTGGTCGGGAAGGCCTGGATCACGAAACTGATAGGCCGACAGATTCACCGACACAGGAATCTCCGGCAGGCCGTCGCTGATCCACTGCCGATTCTGTCTGCACGCCTCGTGCAGCACCCAGCGGCCGAGTGTTTCGATCAGGCCGGTTTCTTCGGCCATCTTGATGAAGACCACTGGAGAGACCGAGCCGCGCTTGGGATGAAACCAGCGTGCCAGTGCCTCGGCGCCGACGATCGCGCCCGTGATGACATCGACCTTGGGCTGGTAATAAAGGCTCAACTGCTGATCACGCACCGCCTCGCGCAGATCGTTCTCGAACTCGAGCAGATCGCGCGAGTGCGGCTGGACGTCGGGTTTGAAAAAGCTGAAACGCCCGCGGCCGCCTCGCTTGACGGAGGTGAGCGCTGCATCCGCGCTTGCCAGAAGGGTATGCGAATTGGTGCCGTCGGCCGGGAACATGGCAATGCCGACCGAGATCGACAGATGAAAAGGCACGCCTTCGAGATCGAGTGGCTCTGCCATCGCCGTCATCAGCTTACGTGCCACTGCAGCTGCGTCGTCAAGGCCGCGCAGCTCGCGCAGCAGCAGCACGAACTCGTCGCCGCCCACGCGCGCCACCGAATCAGACAGGCGAATTGCCTTCTTCAGGCGATGGGCCGCGACGGTCAGAAGCGTATCGCCAGCCTGGTGTCCGAGCGAATCGTTGACCGTCTTGAAGCGGTCGAGGTCGACGAACATGACGGCGAATTGTGTCTTGGAGCGCAAAGCCGCCGCGATTTCGCGTTCCAGCCGGTCGTCTGAAAGAGCCCGGTTGGCGAGCCCGGTCAGCTGGTCGTGCGTGGCCCTGTGCTGCAGCTCCGCATTGGCGAGTCGCAGCTGCGACACCAGCTTCGCCGCACTGCTTTGCAGCCGCGCGTCGAATACGGACACCATCAGCGTGATGGTCAGCACCGCCGAACTGGCAAGACCGACGGTGGTGGCGAGCCAGTCAGCGCTCAGATGCGAGGTCGACAGGCCGATGGCATGGGCATCGAAGTGCGCTGCCGCCATGCCGGTGTAGTGCATGCCCGCGATTGCTATGCCCATCAGCACCGCCGCACCGATGCGAAGCGGAATCGCGGCCTTGAGCGAGTAGGGACGAAGTCCGACCGCCGTCGCGATCGCGGCACCCGAGGCGAGCACAGCGATGAAGATCGACGCAATCACTCGCGATGCGTCGTAGGCAATCGGAATCGACATCGGCATGGCCGTCATGCCAAGGTAATGCATGCCGGCGATGCCGGCGCCCATGACGAGAGCACCGAGCGCAAGCTGGACCAGCGTGACCTGCTCTCGTTGCAGAAGTCGCAGCGCGAAAAACGAAGTGATGCAGGCGAGCGCAAGCGAGGCTGCGGTTGGGCTCAGATCATAGGACACCGGGATCGGCAGACTCAAGGCCAGCATGCCGATGAAGTGCATCGCCCAGATGCCGATTCCCATGGCAAGCGCGCCACCCGCCTGCCACAGTTGGCTGGCGCGCCCGGAGGTGGCAGACACGCGCGCCGCCAGATCGAGCGCCGTGTACGACGCTAAAATTGCGACCAGGACTGAGAGCAGCACCAGACCGTGGTTGTAAGACTCGGTCACTTGATGAGATCTCTTCGCTGCCATGCCGCGCGCTGCGGCAGCTGGCTTGGTGGTTCCATGTCGTCTCGTGGGGCAGGCTGTAGGCCGATTATAGGGCGGACACCTTGGCCTTTCGACCTTCCGGGGCGTTTTCAAAAAAAGGTGTTGTAGCCGTCCCCGAGAGATATTTCGGTGAGCGAACGCGCCTCGTCGTGAGCGCGCTAGGTAGCGCTACCTGCGTGTTGCCATCAGGTTTTTTCCAGCAGTGGCGTCACCACACGTTGAAGACGCTCTTCGGTCCAGGTCGGGCTATCGTCGGTCCAGCCGTTATCGGCCAGGCGTCCCTGTCGGTCGATCGTGAAATTGACCGGCAGATGCCACACGCGGCCATAGCCACCAGCGTAGGCGCTCCCGAGCAGGCCGACCGGAAACTGCAGGGTGTGGGCGACTTGCCTGACATCTTGCAAA
>CAZZVZ010000386.1:0-3793 GCA_964657655.1 Gammaproteobacteria bacterium
ACATGTCCAACACCGTCAAAAAGGTGCAGTACTGGACCCATGAAGGCAAGAACTGGAAGATTCTCTATGAGGGAGCAGCATGAGATTTGATCGACGTGGATTGTGTAAGTCACTAGCGGCTGGCCTGTTGCTCGCGGCGTGCGTTGCAACTTCCTTGGCTGCAACGCCGGCGCCGGCCGCGACGCCTGCGGTCAAGGCGCCCCGGGTGGCGATCAAGACTTCGCTCGGCACCATCGTGGTGGTGCTTGATCCGGTGGCAGCGCCGATCTCGACCGAGAACTTTCTCAACTACGCCAGGGCTGGCCAGTACGACAACACGCTGTTTCACCGCGTGATCGACGGCTTCATGGTGCAAGGTGGCGGCTTCGATCCGCAGATGCACGAAAAGCCGACCGGCAAGCCGATCAAGAATGAGGCCACCAATGGTCTCAAGAACAAGGTTGGTACCATTGCCATGGCGCGCGAGCCGGCCATCGACACCGCCACCGACGAATTCTTCATCAACGTCGCCGACAACGGTTTTCTCGACCATGTCGATGTGCCCCCGCAGGGGATCGACGTGACGCGCCATGAGCAGACGCGCCACATCGACCCGGCCAACGCTGAGCAGGTGTATGGTTATGCCGTGTTCGGCCACGTGGTGAGTGGCATGGACGTGGTCATGAAGATCGCAAAGCAGCCAACGACAACCGTTGGCGAATTCGAAAATGTACCCAGCAAACCGGTTCTGATCGAATCGGTCAAGGTACTTCCATAGAGGCAGAAAAATGGTCAGATTCCATACCAACCACGGTGTCATCGGCATCGAACTCAACGCCGAGAAGGCTCCCAAGACGGTCGAGAATTTTCTTCTCTACGCGAAGGAAGGCCACTACGACGGCACCATCTTTCACCGCGTCATCAACGGCTTCATGATCCAGGGTGGCGGCTTCGTTCCGGGCATGCAGCAAAAGCCGACCAAGCCACCGGTCGACAACGAAGCCGGCAATGGCCTGAAGAATGACAAGTACACGGTCGCCATGGCACGTACCCAGGCTCCGCACTCGGCCACTGCGCAGTTCTTCATCAACGTCGCCGACAATGAATTTCTCAATTTCACGGCAGCCAATGCACAGGGCTTTGGCTACTGCGTGTTTGGCCGCGTGGTCGAAGGCCAGGACGTGATCGAGAAGATCAAGCTGGTCAAGACCAGTCGCAACGGTCCGCACTCGGATGTGCCGACCGAAGATGTGGTGATCGAGAAGACCGAGATCAGCTAGCAGACGCGGCCGCCCAAGGTGAGTCTCGCCAATTCGCTCGACGAGATTCAGAGCGCGGCCTTCATCTCGGACCTGCATCTTGCAGCAGGCGACGAGCGCCAGCTCGATGTGCTGGAACGCTTCTTGTCGCACCTGGCACAGCGCGGCGTGGCGGCGCTGTTCGTGCTGGGCGATCTATTCGACGCATGGCCGGGCGACGATTTCCTCGATGATCCGTTTGCGACCCGCGTGGCTGCAATGCTCAAGGCTCACAGCGACGCCGGCGTTGCGCTGTTCTTCATGGCGGGCAATCGCGACTTCTTAATCGGCGAAGGATTCGGCAGCGCGACGGGCGTGCAGATCCTGTCGGATCCGACCCCGGTGGTGGCGGCAGGCCGTCCCATGCTGCTCAGTCACGGCGATCTGCTGTGTACCGACGATGCTGCCTACCAGGCGTTTCGCGACCAGGTCAGAAGCAGCGACTGGCGCGAACGCTTCCTGGCCCAGCCGCTCGCCGAGCGCCAGCTGATCGTGGCCAACCTGCGCAGCGAAAGCGAACTGGCCAAGGCTGACAAGTCGGATGCACTGATGGACGTCAATCACGACGCCGTGGTGAGCCTGATGCGCCAGCATCGCCACGCCACCTTGCTGCATGGCCACACCCACCGTCCGGGCCGGCACGAATTCGAGTTCGATACCGAGTTGCGCGAGCGCTGGGTGCTGCCTGACTGGGATTTCAACAGCACGCCGCCACGTGGCGGGGGTGTGCTGGCGATGGCGGGGGAGCTGAGCCTGATCGGCATCGACGGCGAGCCGGTCTAGGAACCGCCCCGGTTCATGCTGGCGGCACGAAAACCTCACCGCGCATCAGTCGCCTTGCGCTGCGGCTCATCATGGCTTTTTCGACGCGCCAGCCGCTCTTGGTCATCTCGAGCAGCGCGCCGACCGTGAGGATGCCTGACGGATGGCCGATGCGGGTGGGCACACCCGGCAGGGTTCGCGTGACTTCTGAGACGACCGTCCCAGGCAGTGCAGCGGCGGCCGCCAGTGCAATCGAGCCGGTGCCGGTGAAGGCATGATGCACCTGGCCCATCGAAACGATGCGCGCCAGCACATCGATGCTGGCGCGCTCGACCTCGACACCGGCGCTGCTCTTGTAATGCGCGGGCGACGCGACCCAGGCGAGCTTGGGCGTGGCCGGCCGATGCCGGGTGGCTTCGTCCGCCGAGCGCGCCAGACCCATGGCGACCGCGCCGTGCGCCCGGATGGTCTCGAGTCGCTGCAGCAGGCGCGCATCGCGATTCAGGGTGTCGGGCAGTTCGCGCCCGGTCAATTCCAGGCTCGAGGCGCGCACGAACACGGTCGGGTTGCCGGCGTTGATCATCGACACGCGCAGCGTGCCGATCTCGGGCACCTCGAGATTATCGGCGGGCAAACCGGTCGGCAGCAGGCCGTTCTTGCCGGCATCGGCGGGATCGAGGAAGTCGAGGACGATTTCAGCGCCCAGGAACGGCACGCCATCTTCCTGGAACGGTCCGTCTTCGACCACCTCACCGCCTGCAGTCGGGACGTGAGCCACGATGCGCTTTTGAATATTCTGCTGCCAGATCCGGACCAGCGTGCTGCCCTCGACCGGACTGACCAGACCTTCTGCGATGGCGAATGGGCCGACCGCCGCACTCAGGTTGCCGCAGTTGCCACTCCAGTCGATCAGCCCGCTATCGATCGCCACCGCACCGAACAGGAAATCAACGTCGCAGTCTTCGCGCAGTGAGCGCGAAATCAGCACCACCTTGCTGGTGCTGCTGGTGGCGCCGCCAAGTCCGTCGGTGTGGCGCAAATAGGGATCCGGACTGCCGAGCAGGCGCGCCAGCAGCAGATCGCGTTCGCGCTTGTCGTGCGGCAGATCTTCGGCCTTGAAGAACAGGCCCTTGCTGGTGCCACCACGCATCAGGACCGCCGGGATGGATCGGCTCATTTGTGCCCTCGAACGCTCAGGATCTGGGTACAGATGCCTCGCAGGATCGCCACCTCCTCGGCTTCCAGCGCGGTGCGGGAGAACATGCGGCGCAGCCGCTGCATCAGACGCTTGGGTTCGGCGGCATCGATGAAATCGATTTCGATCAGCACCTTCTCAAGGTGGGCAAACATGCGCTCGCGATCCTCAGCGGGGGCGAGCGGCTCGAGCACCGCATTGCTGGTGCCCTCGCTGGTGTCGCGCTGCTGGCATTCGTAGGCCACGATCTGCACCGCCTGCGACAGATTGAGCGAGCTGTAGCTGGCGCTGGTCTTGATCGAGGTGATGGCCTGGCAGCGCAGCACATCGACGTTGGCCAGACCGTAGCGCTCGCCGCCGAACACGAACGCCACCTGCTCAGCCTGGCTGGCGCGCGCGACGCACAGGCGGGCCGCGTCGGCCAGTTCCAGCACCGGCGGCGACAGATCGCGCTGCCGGGCGCTCAAGGCGACCGCAAACGTGGTGCCGGCCAGCGCTTCATCGAGGGTCGCAAAAATCTGCACACCCGCCAGCACGTCGGCGGCGCCGGTTGCGAGAG
>CAZZVZ010000387.1:0-1325 GCA_964657655.1 Gammaproteobacteria bacterium
CTTGAGCGCTCTGCCTTGATCGCGTCGCGACTGAAGGTGGCCGCTGATGTGTCTTGTTCTGCGATGTCCGTCGCCGCAATCGGCACGATGATCTCTGCAAGGCGATCCATCGACATGCCAGACAGCTCGGCAATGTCATAACCTGCAAACTTGATCGACAGGCTTTCCTTCTTGAGTCGCTTGCCGTGGCATACCGGGCAGGCTGCACCGATCATGAACTGAGCGACCTTTCGTTTCATCATCGCGCTGCCTGTGGTCGCGAAGGTGTGGAGCACGTATTTGCGCACCCCCATGAATGTCCCCTGATAGCTCGGATCGAGTTTCCTGCGCAGCGCAGCGCGTGTTTCCTTTGGCGTGAAGCCGGCGTAGACCGGGACGCTCGGTTGCTCGTCGGTATAGAGAATCCAGTTCCTGTCCTTTTTAGGCAGCTCGCGCCACGGCACGTCGACGTCGTAGCCGAGGGTCACCAGAATGTCGCGCTGGTTCTGGCCCTGCCAGGCGCCCGGCCATGCGGCGATCGCCTTTTCGCGAATCGTCAGGCTCGGATCGGGCACCATCAGTTTCTCGCTCACCTCGTAGACCTGGCCCAGCCCATGACAGTGCGGGCAGGCACCCTCGGCGGTGTTTGGCGAAAAATCCTCGGCATACAACATCGGCTGCCGGGCGGGATAGCTGCCAGCCCGCGAATAGAGCATGCGCAACAGATTTGAAAGGGTCGTGACACTGCCCACCGATGAACGAACATTGGGTGAGCCGCGCTGCTGCTGAAGCGCGACCGCGGGTGGAAGTCCGGTAATCGCATCCACATCGGGCACGCCGACCTGGTCGATCAGGCGGCGCGCGTACGGCGCTACCGATTCGAAGTATCTGCGCTGCGCTTCGGCATAGATGGTGCCAAAGGCAAGCGATGACTTCCCCGATCCCGAAATGCCGGTGAACACCACCAGCTGGTTGCGCGGGATGTCGACGTCGACGTTCTTGAGATTATGTTCGCGCGCGCCACGCACCTGAACAAAACCGTCACGCTCGGTCTGTGATTCCGTTGCGGCGGACTGTGCTGTTTTCATGATGGTTTTCAGGTGCTGCTCGGGCGCTGAGCCAAGCTGAAATCAGCTCACCGGGCAGGCCAATCGACGCTTAAATGCGCCGCCGCCGGCCGACCCTGGCTGCACCAGCCAGGTGCCGGCTGCCGGCTTTTTGAAGAGGGATCAACTCTTCAGAGTTGCAACTACGTGCCTATTGATTCTTGCAGCTGGGAACGCCCGGGCCAGAATTCGCCATCCCCTGATCCTTGCAAGGTACCGGTGCAGGCGCTGCGGGCGTGG
>CAZZVZ010000387.1:1335-3775 GCA_964657655.1 Gammaproteobacteria bacterium
GCCGGTGGGCGAGTGGTGACCGCGCCGACGAATGGCGCTGCGGGCGTGGTGCCTACGATAGGCGCTGCTGCTGGTTGGGTTGGGTGATGGATGGTGTGGTGGTGAATATGGTGCTTGTAATGGTGGTGAGGCTTCGGCGCTGGTGCGACGGGCGCTGTCGGGGGCACGGGCGCAACCCCGGCTGGTGCGACCGGTGGCACGGGCGGCGGCGCAGGTGGCATGGGCGCAGGCGGAACGGCTCCCGGGCCATTGCCCATGGCTGCCGGATTGCCCATGGTGGCACTGTTGGACTGCGTCTTGGTCATGCCCGAACCGACGCCGGCTGCGGTTCCACCAGTCGAACTCTGCGCCATTGCGGCTGCCGATGTCATGAGTAGTAAAGCGCCCAGCATTTTGGTTTGTTTCACAGCGGTCCCTTTCATGTTTTGGAAATCTTGCAAAAGGGCTGCTGCGCAACAGGTGTGCCTAGCGCAGAAATTCCTGGCGCCCGGCGCTTTGCAGAACGATTTCCGGGGACTGCTGGTGCTTGCCTCGCTGCTGCTCGCGATCGTCACAAGATAGGCCCGATCAACGCTCAACAGCGCCCGAAGTATTCGCGGCGCTGGAACTCCTGCTTGTCTTCGGCTTCGTTAAAACGCTTCCATTCGAGCGCCTTGGCGGCTTCGAACGAGCGCGCCAGGGGAGCTCCGAGACGCTGTTGCAAAAGTGCGCTGGCGTGGAATTCCCGAAGTGCCTGGTCGAGATCAGATGGCATGGCCGGTGCGTCCTCGCGCCGCTGTGCGGTGTCGAGGCGTCGCTGCTGTTCCATGCCGTCCAGACCGCAGATGATCTGCGATGCCAGATACAGGTAGGGATTGGCGCATGGCTCGCCAAGGCGGTTCTCGATGCGCAGCGACTGGCTTTCACCGACCACGCGAAACAGCGCAGAGCGGTCCTCATATCCCCAGTAAATGCGCGTCGGCGCCAGCGCACCTGGTTGATAGCGCGCGTAGCCATTGGCCGTCGTAGTGCCAAGGGCGCATGCGCCAAGCGCGTGATGCACCAGTCCGGCCAGCCACTGTTGCCCGATGCTGGAGAGCTGACGTGGATCTCGCTCATCGTGACGTTCGAAGAACGCGTTGCTGCCCTCTGCGTCCAGCAGCGACTGGTGCAGATGCCAGCCGCTTGACATGACGGACGGGAAGGGTGGGCGACACATGAATGTCGCCAGATATCCTCGCCTTGCCAGCGCCTGTCGTATGGCAGAGCGAAACAGCACGACGCAGTCGGCCGCAGCGAGTGCATCTTGCACCTCGAACACCGCTTCAAACTGGCTCGGCCCAAACTCCACCTCCAAAGAGTCAAGCGGCAGTCCGAGTCCGAGCGCCACTGATTCAATCAGCTCGAGCACCTCGTGCGCCGCATCGGTCGCATGCTCGGAAAGAAGGCGGTAGCCGGGATGAACCAGTTCGACCTCGGCAGCAGGGCCTGGCCAGGCCGACCGCGACGGGTCGAGGTGCGACGAGGAGGCGCGTATTTTGTAGACGTGGAATTCGAGCTCGATGCCACACCGCATCCGATAGCCGGTGGCACCCAGCCGTTGCACCTCCGCTTGAAGAATCCGGCGCGGATCCACTTCGCAGACACTGCCGTCCGCGTGGAACACTTCGCACAACATCCAGCCGGTTCCCTCACTCCACGGCAGTATCCTGAATGTGCTCGGATCCGGCTTGAGGAGCAGGTTGGCAGCATTGGCAAACGAGGACAGGTTGCCTAGAACTTGTTGATCGAACACGGCAATTGCGGTTCGGTCCGAAGTGTCCTTCAGCATGGTTGTGCCAGCCACGAACAGCCCTTTTTCGAGCGCCTGCCGGGCTGCCTGCGGCAGCAGGGTTTTGCAGCGCGTTTCCCCTTGCAGATCGGCAAACGCGAAGCGCACCCGTTTAACGCTGCCATCGGAGAGCTTTTGCAGGACCAGCCGCGCGGCGTCGTCCGCATTCAGCATGACCGGCTGGTGCTCGACCGGCTCAGTGAGCGCCTTGTTCAAGCGACTTTGATCTCTGTTGCGCGCGACCATGGGGCGGCTGCACGTTTGCGCTCGACCGCGTCTTGCCACCATCGCTCCCAGCTTGCCGCGGGCGCGATGCCGTCGATCGTGTCAGGACCGGTCATGGCGCGTGCCCCTTCGGGGGACGACATGCCGGTTGTGGCGCCGCCCGCTGCCAGCCGCGTCATCTCCTCGAGCAACTGGCGCCGGTTGATGATGATGGCCCGGTCAGTGGTGCCAAGATGCTCCTGGGTTCGATCAACTGTGGCCCCCATGCTCTCGCAGGCCCATTGGTCGTGGACGTTGATGTCCTGCTCGCCCATTCCGAGCATGGTGTGCTGCATCTGCTCGACAGGATCGTAACCCCACTGGTTGTGGGCCCCCATGACCGGCTCGTAGGATGGCGCGGGATTG
>CAZZVZ010000388.1:0-3775 GCA_964657655.1 Gammaproteobacteria bacterium
GACCACCAGCGCGATGTATCCGGCGTAGGTCTGCGCTTCCTTGTAGGTGCGTCCGTAGGTCGCCACCAGCATTTGCAGCGACGCGACCATGGCCGCAAACGGCAGCATCAGCACGCAAAAGCGGATCAGCTCGGGCGGGCCGAACTGGAACAGGGCACCCAGTTTCTCGCTGGGCACAAGTCGCGCCGTGATGGCAAAGCTGGTAAAGGTCATGACCACCACCGCGCACGAGTGCAGCGCCACGGCAATCCATTTGCCAAACACCATCGCTCCAAGGCTGACTGGATTGGTCAAGAGCGGCTCGAGTGAGCCGCGCTCACGCTCGCCTGCAGTGGTGTCGATGGCAGCACTCATGCTGCCGACCATGGCGCCGATCAGCCCGAACATCGGGATCAGGAACAGCAAGAAGGCGCCCTGCTGCTTGGGCGTGGCGGTATTGACGTGTTCCACATTGATGACGCGCAGCACCTCTGGTGCGACACCGCGCGCCACGAGCCGGGTCAGGGCGATCTCCCGCGAGAACGCCTGCAGCAGCGCTTCGGTCCGGCGGATCGAGACCTGGGCATTGTTGCGCGATTCATCGAATTCGAGCACTACATCGATGGTCTGCCCATGCGCCAGATGGTCGCTGAAGTCGCGCGGGATCACCACCACGCCCTCCTGCAACCGGCCGCTCCTGATCTGTTCATCGTAGTCGGCAGGTGCCGCGACCACCGTGACGTCGCTGCGCGCCAGAAAATTCTGCAGTTGCGGCGCACGCTCGATGCCTGCCACCATGATCTTTCGCACGCTGCTTTGCTGCTCCAGGCCTGACACGTAGTTGGCCATCAGCAGCAGGAACACGGGTCCCATGGCAATTGCCGTGATGAAGATGGTCAACAGCGTGCGCCGGTCGCGCACCCCATCGAGCAGTTCTTTTCGGATCACCACCCAGGCGGTCTTCATCATGGCGGGTCTGCAGCCACTTCGGGCGGCGCTGCGTGGTCTTCGGCGGTCAGCTGCACGAAGGCGTCTTCGAGGTTGGCGGCCCCTGTCTGCTCGATCAGTTGCGCAGGCGTCCCCTGATTCACTGCGCGGCCCTTCGAGACCACCACGATGTGATCCGAAAGCGCCGAGACCTCCTGCATGATGTGGCTTGACATCAAGATGCACTTGCCCGCGTCACGCAAGCGCCGGATCAGTTCGCGCAGCGCGCGCGTCGACATGATGTCGAGCCCGTTGGTGGGCTCGTCGAGCAACAGGTTCTGAGGATCGTGAATCAGCGCGCGCGCAATCGCCACCTTCATGCGTTCACCCTGCGAGAATCCTTCGCAACGACGCTCGAGCAGTTCGCTCATTTCGATCATCCCGGCAAGACGCCCGATGCCGGCGTCGATGGCCTCGTCGCCCATACCGCGCAGCCGTCCGAAATAGCGGATATTCTCGCGCGCCGTAAGGCGGTTGTAGAGGCCGCGCGCTTCGGACAGAACGCCGAGCACCTTGCGGGCTGCCATGGCGTCGGTCACGCTGTCATGACCGTCGACCAGCGCCTGACCCTGATCCGGGGCCACCAGCGTCGCGATGATGCGCAGGCTGGTGGTCTTGCCAGCGCCATTTGGCCCGAGCAAACCGGTGATGGCGCCGTCCTGCGCGATCAGGCTGACATCGTGCACCGCCGTGATGCGCTTGGCAGTCTTGCCTTTGCCGCTGATGAACGACTTGTTTAGGTTGCGTGCTTCAATCATTCGAACTTTGCCACTGGTGGCACAAAAAATGGGGTCGCGGGCAGCCCTTCCAGGCATCTGGCGTCGAGCCTGCTGGCGTCGGTGGTGCGGATGAACTGGTCGATCAGGTCAGGCGCGCAGCCGGCACTGCTGATGCCATGCCCAAGGTTGGGCGAGATGATGAGTCGCGCCTTCGAGAGCGTGGGCAACAGGCTCTGGGCGTGGCGCGCTGGCGTGGCCGGGTCGCGACCGCCTTCGAGCATCAGAATCGGCCGGTCCGAGACCAGCGGCGCAAAGAAAGCGTCGGGCACAAAGCGGGCGCGCCAGCTGTCGCACATGCGCTGGTAGAACGTGTAGAACGAATCCTTGAAACGGGTATGCATCACGGCGGCCAGGTCAGCGTCGCTGACGTGGGCCATGTCCTCGCTACAGACCACCGACAGATGCATGCCAAGGCTGAGCTGATCGAAGACATCGCCGCTGACGCTCAGATTGAGCGCGGCCAGCGTGCCAAAATCGCCAGACGCGGCGCTCGCCACGGCAAGCGGTGCAAGGCTTGCGGTCAGCGGGTTGTAGAGCGGCTGGCGCAGCCATGCGGAGAACGTGTCGCTGCCAAGCGGCACGTGCGATACGGTGCCGGTCACCGGATCGACGATGCGTGCGTTGAAACTGCCGTGCGAAAGTGAATCGAACAGCTGATCGACCTGGCGCGCCAGACCGGGATAGCGCGTCGAGCAGCCGGCATCGCTGCTGCAGGCGGCAATCATTGCAGACAGTGCCTGATCGGCATCGACGGCCAGATCAAGCGGCAGACGCAGGCTGCTGGGTGCCACGCCATCAAGCACCGCGCTGCGCACCTGGTTTGGATATGCGCGCAGGAACTCGAGCGCGACGCGCGTGCCGTACGAGGCGCCCCACAGATTGACGGGCCCGTACCCAAGGGCGCGGCGCACCTCCTCGAGATCGGCGACCGCGTCTTCGGTCAGATAATGGGTGACGTCGACGTGCTTGCGGGCGAAGTCATTGAAGCACTGCGGCAGGCTCGCCAGCATCAGCTGCGGGTCGAGCTGGCTGGCCAGATCGGTGATGCCCTTGGGTGGCGCACAGGTGAGCGGCGCTGAATGCCCGGTGCCGCGCTGGTCGATGAAGACGATGTCGTGGGTGCGGTTGAGTTTGGCAAACAACGGCATCACGATGCCTGCAACCGAGGATGCTGCCTGTCCCGGACCGCCTGCGATGACGATCACGGGGTCTGTGGTCGGGTTGCGCGCCACGGATGGCAGCACGGCGAACCAGACGCGAATGTGCCGCGCGGTTGGCGTGTGGTCATCGCGGTTCTCGAGCACGCTGATGGTGCCGCAACGCAGTTCCGTGTCGATGCCCTTGAGATGGCACGGTGCCAGTGCGCTGCTGCGCCCGCCGCTGACCTGCGAGGCATCGCAGCCACTCAGGACAGCACCCGAAAGAGCGACAAGTACCAGCACGAGACAGGTCAGTACACGCGCTGTCATCGAGTCGGAGGGCTCAGCCATGGCGGGCGAGTTTAGCCTAAAACTGCGCGTCGCCGAAGAAACTTGGGCGCGGCTCCAGCAGGCCTCGCGCTGCCCCCTTTTCCGGGCGGCACGGGCAGCAGAACTTTGCTATTGTCGCGAATCGATGGTCAGCACGTCTTCTCCTTTGTCTGCGGCCGCCACGGCCGATCAGTTGGCCCCCAGTCAGGCCTCCCTTTCGGCCAACGCCGCGCGCGCGCGGCTGGCCGGTGTGCTGCTGGCTGTTTTCGGAGCGATCGCGTTTGCGGCCAAGGCCATCATCGTCAAACTGGCCTACCGCTACGGCGTCGATGCGGTCACGCTGATCGCGCTGCGCATGGTGGTGGCGCTGCCGTTCTTTGCCGTCACCAGCGTGGTGATGGAACGCCGCCCCGACAGATCGCCGTTTCAAAAGGGCGACTGGTGGAAAATCGGCCTGATTGGCTTTCTTGGCTACTATCTGGCGAGTTTTCTGGACTTCGTTGGTCTCGCCTACGTCACGGCGACCCTGGAACGCCTGATCCTGTACCTCAATCCGACCCT
>CAZZVZ010000389.1:0-3771 GCA_964657655.1 Gammaproteobacteria bacterium
CGATGTGACGCAAAGAAAGCGCACCGAGGACCTGGTGCGTCAGCAGCAGGAGAAGGTGCAGCTGACCAGTCGCCTCATCACCATGGGCGAGATGGCCTCGTCGCTGGCCCACGAATTGAACCAGCCGCTCACCGCGATCGCCAACTACAGCATGGGTACCGTGGCGCGTGTCCGCTCCAACATCGAGTCGGGCGACAGCACCGATCCGGTGGAACTGCTGCAGGCGCTGCAGAAGACTTCGGCGCAGGCCGAGCGCGCGGGCCAGATCATCAGACGCATCCGCGAGTTCGTCAAACGCAGCGAGCCGCACCGGCGGCGCGTCAGCATCCGCACCATCGTCGATGACGCAATCGGCTTTGCCGAACTGGAGGCAGCCAAGAGCCGCATCGCAATTCGCACCGTCGTGCCCGAATCGATCTGCGACATCGAAGCCGACCCGATCATGATCGAGCAGGTGCTGCTCAACCTGCTGCGCAACGCGGTCGAGGCCATGACCGAGGCGAGCGAGCGCGTGGTGGTGGTTGAAGTCAGGGACCGCACCACCCATGTGGCCTTCTCGGTCACCGATCATGGCAGCGGCATCGTGGCCGACCTGGAGAGCAAGCTGTTCGAGCCTTTCTACAGCACCAAGGCAGAAGGCATGGGCATGGGACTCAACATCTGCCGCTCCATCATCGAGTTCCATCATGGCCGGCTCTGGGCACGCAACAACCCGGCAGGCGGCTCGACATTTTATTTTTCACTGCCCAAGTCACTCGAGGCGAGTGCGGTGTTGCCGTAGAATCGGCAAACTTACTGGAAGCACGCGCAAATGACGGACGATAAAAACCCGGGACTGGTCTACGTAGTCGACGACGACGAAGCGGTGCGCGATTCGCTGCGCTGGCTGCTCGAAGCCAATCGCTACCAGGTGGTCTGCTACGCGGCGGCCGAGGATTTCCTGGCCGGCTACGACGCCAATCGCGTGGCCTGTCTGATTCTCGATGTCCGCATGCCCGGCATGAGCGGTCTCGAATTGCAGGAACGGCTGGTGTCGATCCAGGCCAATCTGCCGACGCTTTTTATTTCCGGCCACGGCGATGTGCCGATGGCGGTGTCGGCCATGAAAAAAGGTGCTGCCGATTTCATCGAGAAGCCGTTCAACGAAGCAGAACTGCGCGCCTCGGTGGAACGCATGCTGACGCAGGCCCGAGCCATGGCCGAGACCAAGAAGGCGCAGCGGGCCCGCTCCGATCTGATGGCACGTCTGACCGCGCGCGAGCACCAGGTGCTGGAATGCATCATTGCCGGCCGCCTCAACAAACAGATCGCCGATGATCTTGGCATCAGCATCAAGACCGTCGAAGCGCATCGCGCCAACATCATGGACAAACTCGACGCGGCCACCGTGGCCGACCTGCTGCGACTCGCGCTCGCGGATCGCCCGGCCTGAGGCGCCACGCGGCGCATGCTATGCTTTTTTTCTGCCGGTTCACAGACGCCGTCCGACTGATGCGGCCCGCCGGCTTCTTTACTAGGGAGCGCTGACGTCCACGCGACGCGCGCCGAACGACAACTCCATGGTCGCCAAAATCCTCGACGGCGCAGCGCTTGCTGCGTCAATGCGCCAAGACATCGGGGCACGTGCCCGCCAGCTCACTGAACAGTACGGCCGCAGGCCCGGGCTCGCTGTCATCCTGGTCGGCGAAGATCCAGCGTCGCGCGTGTACGTGCGCAACAAGGTCAAGGCCTGTCACGACGCCGGCATCCATTCGTGGCTCGAGGAGATCCCGGCAGGCGCTGATCTCGACACGATTCTCGCCGCTGTCGAGCGTTTCAACGCTGATCAGGCGGTCGATGGCATTCTGGTGCAGCTGCCCTTGCCCAAGGGAATCGATGCCCAGCGCGTGATCGAGACAATTTCTCCGGACAAGGACGTCGACGGCCTGCAGATCCATTCTGCCGGCGCGCTGATGACGGGGCAGCAGGGATTCCTGCCATGCACCCCGTTTGGCATCATGAAGATGCTGGAACATGCCGGTACCCCCATTGCCGGCGCACAAGCTGTGGTGCTTGGGCGTTCGGTGAGTGTCGGCAAGCCAATGGGCATGCTGCTGCTGGCGGCGGATGCGACCGTCACATTTTGTCATAGCAAGACCCGGCACCTTGCAGAAGTCACATCGCGCGCGGATATTCTGATTGCGGCGGTCGGACGCGCCAAGGTCGTTACCGCCGACATGGTCAAGAATGGCGCAGTGGTGATCGATGTGGGCATCAATCGTGCGTCAGACGGCAAGCTCGTGGGCGATGTCGATTTCGATGCCGTGCAACACAAGGCCGCGTGGCTGTCACCGGTGCCAGGAGGCGTCGGTCCCATGACCATCACCATGCTGCTCGACAACACACTGCGCTCCTTCGAGCGCTCTTTGACGCTTAAGCAAACTAGACCATGACTGCCAATCCGCTGCTCGAACTGTCCGGCCTGATCGCCTTTGATCGCATTCAACCCGAGCACGTCACGCCCGCCATCGATCAGCTGTTGCGCAGCGCCACCGAGACGGTCCATGCGCTCGAGATCAGCAGTGCGCCGGTGAGCTGGGACGGCTTCGTCGAGCCGCTCGAAAGCGCGACTGAACGCCTGTCACGCGCCTGGAAGGCGATCGAACATCTCAATGCAGTCGCCGACAGCCCGGAGCTACGCCGCGCCTACAGCGACAACCTGCCGCGCATCACTGAATTCTGGAGCCACATGGCGCAAAGCGCTGCGCTGTTTACCAAGTTCCAGGCGTTGCGCGCATCTTCGCAGTTCGATTCCCTGTCGCCTTCACGCCAGCGCTCGATCGAACATGCCTTGCGCGACTTCCGCCTTGGCGGTGCTGAACTCGCCGCGCCGCTGCAGGGCCGTTTTGCGCAGATCCAGGAACACCTGGCGGCACTCGGGCAACGCTTCCTCGAGAATCTGCTCGACGCGACCAACGCCTACTTTCTGCTGGTCGACTCGCAAGAACAGCTGGCAGGCCTGCCCGCCGACGCAATTGCGGCTGCGCGCCAGCGTGCCGAGCAATGCGGCGAAAAAGGCTACAAGCTGACGCTCGAGGCGCCCTGCTACCTGGCGGTCATGCAATTTGCAGAGCACCGCGCCTTGCGTCAGACCATCTACGAAGCTTATTCCAAGCGAGCCTCCGAGTTCGGCGATGCCAAACGCGACAACACCACCATCATTGTCGATACCTTGAGACTGCGCGCCGAGGAAGCCCATCTGCTGGGCCTGTCGAATTTCGCCGAGCTGTCGCTGGTGCCGAAGATGGCAGAAAGCCCGGCCGAAGTGGTGGGCTTCTTGAATGACCTGGCGCGCCGTGCCAGGCCGTTTGCCGAACACGACGCAAGCGAACTGCGTGCTTTCGCCAGCAGCGCGTTCGGCATCGAACAGATGCAAGCCTGGGATGTCACCTTCGTCTCCGAGAAACTGCGCGAACAGCGCTATGCCTTCTCGGAACAGGAAGTAAAACAGTATTTCCCCGAGCCACGCGTGCTGGCCGGGCTGTTCCAGATCGTCGAGACTCTTTTCTCAGTGCACATCAGGCACGACGTGGCACCCACCTGGCACAAGGATGTGCGCTTTTATCGTGTCGAGAGCCACTCCGGGGAACTGCTGGCCCAGTTCTACCTCGACCTTTATGCACGTCCCAGCAAGCGCAGCGGCGCCTGGATGGATGATGCCCGCACCAGACGACGCATCGGCCGCTCGGTGCAAACGCCAATCGCGTTTCTCAACTGCAATTTTTCAGAGCC
>CAZZVZ010000390.1:0-2363 GCA_964657655.1 Gammaproteobacteria bacterium
TCCGAACTCAGGTTACGTGGTGATCGACGTCAGCGTGTTCGACAAGCGCAACGCCAACACCTGGGCGACCTGGAAGGAGAGCTCGCCCTTTTCCGAGGATGGGCGTAACGCCTTGTCAGTGCGCATCGAAGACAAGAAAAATGATGATCGGGTGCACGCGATCCAGTACATCCTGCTGCACGAATTCGGGCACGTCGCGTCGATCGACCGCAATATCCACCCGCCCTGGAACCGGGCTCCTCCAGAGGATCACGCGCTCGAGAAATATCCGTATGCAGCGCTCTCCTGGCGCGTGGCACCTTCGGGCGATCATTACGACTCGATCTTTGACGATACCTTTGCCGAGCGCCGGCAGGTGTCGTTCTATCGCAATCCGAAGCTTTCCGCGAGCCAGATCGTGAGCACCTATCAGGATCTCTCGAGGACCAATTACGCAACGCTCTATGCGGTCACCTCTCCAGGCGACGATTTCGCCGAATCGTTTGCCAACTTTGTGCATGTGGTCATGATGGGCAGGCCTTTTTCGATCAGCATGACGCGCGACGGGAAGGCGATCGCAAGCTACCCATCGTGCTGGAGCGAAGAGCGCTGTGCCCAGAAGCGCAAAATTCTCCAGAAACTGTTTGCCGTGGGTCCGCGATAGGCATTTGCCCTAGGGATATTCATTGCTGCAGTGAAGCTTTCGAGAGCGTGTTTCGCTGTGATAGGATGCCCGGGCCATATGTGCCCTGCACCGCATCGTTCGATGCCGGTGATCAGCGAGCGAGCCGCGTCAGTCGGCGATCACGGAGGTCCGCGCAATGAAAATCGGTGTGCCCAGAGAAACCCGACCGGACGAGACGCGCGTTGCCGCGACGCCGGAAACGGTCAAGAAGCTGATTGCCGGCAAGCACAGCGTGATGGTCGAGTCCGGCGCTGGCGTGTTGAGCAGCATCCCGGACGAGGCGTACACCGCCGCGGGCGCACAGATCGGCTCACGAGATGCTGTTTTTGCTGCTGAGCTGGTGCTCAAGGTTCGTTCGCCTCAGCCAGATGAACTGATGCTCATGAAATCCGGGACCGCGCTGGTGGGCATCCTCGATCGCTTCGATGCGGCCGGTATTGCGCGCCTGGCGAGTGCCGGCATCACAGCCTTCGCGCTTGAAGCGGCGCCGCGCACCAGTCGTGCGCAGAGCATGGACGTGCTCAGTTCGCAGGCCAATATCGCCGGCTACAAGGCAGTTATCCTGGCTGCCAATGTCTACCAGCGCTTCATGCCGATGCTGATGACGGCAGCCGGGACGGTCAAGGCAGCGCGCGTGGTGGTGATGGGTGCGGGCGTGGCCGGATTGCAGGCGATCGCAACCGCCAAGCGCCTGGGCGCCGTGATCGAGGCCTCCGATGTTCGCCCGGCAGTCAAGGAACAGATCGAATCTTTGGGTGCCAAGTTCATCGATGTGCCATTCGAGACAGATGAGGAGCGCATCATCGGCGAAGGGGTCGGCGGTTACGCCCGTCCCATGCCCGAGAGCTGGATGAAGCGCCAGTCCATGGCCGTCGCCGAGCGCGTGCGCCAGGCGGACATCGTCATTACCACGGCGCTGATTCCAGGGCGTCCGGCGCCGCGCCTGATCACGACGGCCATGGTCGAGTCGATGAAGCCAGGCTCGGTGATCATCGATCTGGCGGCCGAGCAGGGCGGTAATTGCGAACTGGCTCGCGCCGGCGAGACCGTGGTGCACCAGGGGGTCAGCATTGTCGGCACCGTCAACCTCGCCTCAAGTGTGGCAGCCGACGCTTCAGCGCTCTACGCCCGCAACCTGCTCGACTTTGTCAAGCTGATTTCAGATCCGGCCGGCGCGCTCAACGTCAACATGGACGACGACATCGTGGCGGCGTGCCTGATGTGTCGCGACGGTCAGGCGGTCAAGGCGGAAGCGCTCAAGGTCGAAGTTCCCAAGGCCGCCGACGCGGCACCGAAAGCAACATCATGATCGATCCCACCCTGCAGAATCTGACGGTCTTCGTGCTCGCGATCTTCGTGGGCTATCACGTGGTCTGGACCGTGACGCCAGCGCTGCATACCCCGCTGATGTCGGTCACCAACGCGATCTCGGGCATCATCATCGTGGGTGCCATGCTGCAGACCGTCGACATCAACGGACCGGTCACGCTGACCAGCGTGCTTGGTGCGATCGCGGTTGGTCTTGCCTCGATCAATATCTTCGGCGGCTTCCTGGTGACGCAGCGAATGCTCGAGATGTTCAAGAAGAAGGAGCGCTAGGCATGGATGCTCCCATGACCCCGTTGCTCGCCAACATCACCCTGCTCGCCTATCTGGTCTCGGCGGTGCTGTTCATCCTGGCGCTCAAAGGTCTGTCGTC
>CAZZVZ010000390.1:2373-3767 GCA_964657655.1 Gammaproteobacteria bacterium
CGGCGCGGCAACTACTTCGGCATGGTCGGCATGCTGATCGCCGTGGTTACCACGCTGTTCGTGGCGCGCCATCCGATTCTGCCCATGATTGGCATTGCCATCGTGATCGGCGGCACCATCGGCGCGATCGCAGCCAAACGCGTGCAGATGACCAAGATGCCTGAGCTGGTGGCGCTGATGCACTCGCTGGTGGGTGTCTCCGCCGTGCTGATCGCGGTCGCGGCGCTGTTTCACGCCGGCGAAGAGCACACCGTCGCCCAGAAGATCGAACTCTTCATCGGCGCCTTCATCGGTGCCATTACCTTTACAGCCAGCCTGGTTGCGTTTGGCAAGCTGTCGGGCCGGGTTTCGGGCACGCCGATTTCTTTTGGCGGTCAGCATCTGCTCAACCTGCTGCTGGCGCTTGCCATGCTGGGCTTTGGCCTCACCTTTTTCGTGACCGGCAATCCGGTCGCATTTCTGGTGATGGTCGCGATTGCCCTGGTGCTTGGTGTCACGCTCATCATCCCGATCGGCGGCGCGGATATGCCGGTGGTGGTGTCGATGCTCAACAGCTATTCCGGCTGGGCTGCAGCGGGCATTGGTTTTACGCTCAACAACTCGGTGCTGATCATTGCGGGTTCATGCGTCGGGTCATCAGGCGCGATCCTGTCGTACATCATGTGCAAGGCCATGAACCGCTCCATCATCGCCGTGCTGCTGGGTGGTTTCGGGGCAGCCACTGCAACGGCAGGCGCAGCCGCCGGCCAGCGTCCCTACAAGTCCGGCAGTGCCGACGACGCGGCTTTCCTGATGAGCAATGCCGAGACCGTCATCATCGTGCCGGGATACGGGCTCGCCGTGGCGCGCGCCCAGCACGCTTTGAAGGAACTGTCGGCCAAGCTGACCGAACACGGTGTCAACGTCAAATATGCCATCCATCCGGTGGCCGGACGCATGCCGGGTCATATGAACGTGCTGCTGGCCGAAGCCGAGGTGCCTTACGACCAGGTGGTCGAAATGGAAGACGTCAACGGCGAATTCGGCCAGGCCGACGTGGTGCTGGTGCTGGGTGCCAACGATGTGGTCAACCCGGCCGCCAAGACCGACCCGACCTCACCGATTGCCGGCATGCCGATTCTTGAGGCCTACAAGGCCAAGACCATCATCGTCAACAAGCGCTCGATGGCGGCAGGTTATGCCGGACTCGACAATGACCTGTTCTACATGGACAAGACCATGATGGTGTTCGGCGATGCCAAGAAGGTGGTCGAGGACATGGTCAAGGCGGTCGAGTAACGGGCTGCCGGAAGCCGCTTCCCAGCGGTTGCGTGACCAAAAGTACTCAATTCGCCGCTGCGATGGCGCGAATTGAGTATCAGTACTCCGTCTGTCCCGAGAACCGGCCGTTGCAG
>CAZZVZ010000391.1:0-3760 GCA_964657655.1 Gammaproteobacteria bacterium
GACCAAATTTTCCGGCGACTTATTCGACCCCGGAAAGCCCGCTAGTTTACAGCATCTTTGAGTGCTTTGCCAGCCTTGAACTTGGGCACCTTGGCAGCCTTGATCTTGATGGGTTCACGTGTACGTGGGTTGAGACCTGTGCGCGCGGCGCGCTTGCCGACCGAGAATGTTCCAAAGCCGACAACAGTCACGGTGCCGCCTTTCTTGAGGGTGGTTCTGACTGCGCCGACCATCGACTCCAGGGCACGCCCTGCCGCCGCCTTCGATATGTCAGCGGACTTCGCGATGTGGTCAATCAGTTCCGTTTTATTCACTTAAATCCCCTCAATGAAGTTGGTCGCCGCTAGGCCTTGGTTGCGCTCTTTTAGGACGCGCTTGATACGCGCTGACAGTACGACCGGGAGGACTATTAGAGCAACGCGCAAAGGCCCATGTCAAGGCCTTTAACCACCGAAAATCACAACGCTGATCACATGCCTCGGGCGACGCGTGACGGGTTCGCGTTACTCCTGAGGTACTTAGCGCCACTAGTTGATATCGCGCCTTCAAAAAAAAACGTGCACCCGCAGGTGCACGTTTTCCAGGCAGCAACAGTGCGACTAGTGCTTGACCAGCAACTCACTTGCAGCAGCACCGTCCTTGACCAGCGCGGCCGCAGGTGGCAGTTCATCCGGCAGCGGCACCGGCTTGGTCTGCAAAGCGATATCAAGGACTCGATCGATCCACTTGACAGGAACAATCTCGAGCTTGTTCTTGACGTTGTCTGGAATCTCGGCGAGATCCTTGACGTTCTCTTCAGGAATCAGGACCGTCTTGATACCACCGCGGTGAGCAGCCAGCAGCTTCTCCTTGAGACCACCGATGGGCAGCACTTCGCCGCGCAAGGTGATCTCGCCCGTCATCGCAACATCGGCTCTCACCGGAATGCCAGTCAGTGCCGACACGATCGCCGTGGTGATTGCGATACCAGCCGAGGGTCCATCCTTGGGTGTCGCGCCTTCGGGGGCGTGCACGTGGATGTCACGCTTTTCCCACGCCTCGTCGGTGATGCCGAGTTGACGCGATCGTGAACGCGCCACTGAACGTGCCGCCTCGACCGACTCCTTCATCACGTCACCGAGCGAGCCGGTGCGCTGGATGGTGCCCTTGCCTGGCATGGTCACGACTTCGATGGTGAGCAGATCGCCACCGACTTCAGTCCACGCAAGCCCGCTCACCTGGCCGACCTGGTTTTCTTTTTCGGCCATGCCGAAGGTATAGCGCCGGACGCCGAGGAACTTGTCGAGATTGCGAGCCGACACCGTCACCTTGCTGTCCTGCTTTTTCAGCAGCAGCATCTTGACCACCTTGCGGCAGATCTTCGAGATTTCGCGCTCGAGCGAACGAACACCTGCCTCGCGCGTGTAATAGCGAATGATGTCGCGAATGGCGCTTTCGTTGACCGCAAGTTCTTCAAGTGCGACGCCATTATTCTTCAGCTGCTTGGGCAGCAGGTAGCGTTGCGCGATCGACAGCTTCTCGTCTTCGGTGTAACCCGAAAGGCGAATGATTTCCATGCGATCAAGCAGCGCCGGCGGAATGTTGAACGAGTTCGAGGTGGCCACGAACATCACATCCGACAGATCGAAATCGACCTCGACGTAGTGATCCTGGAAGGTGTGATTCTGTTCAGGATCGAGAACCTCGAGCAGCGCGGACGCCGGATCGCCGCGGAAGTCCTGACCCATCTTGTCGACCTCGTCGAGCAGGAACAGCGGATTGCGCACCGCCACCTTGGACAGGCTCTGCAGGATCTTGCCCGGCATGGAACCGATGTAGGTGCGGCGATGGCCGCGGATTTCCGCTTCGTCACGCACGCCACCGAGTGCCATGCGCACGAACTTGCGATTGGTCGCGCGTGCAATCGACTGACCAAGACTGGTCTTGCCGACACCCGGAGGACCAACCAGGCACAGGATCGGTGCCTTGACCTTCTCGACCCGCTGCTGGACCGCAAGATATTCAAGGATACGATCCTTGACCTTCTCCAGACCGTAGTGATCTTCCTCGAGCACGCGTTCTGCCACCTTGAGGTCGTTGGTGACCTTGCTTTTCTTTCTCCATGGCAGGTTGATCACCACGTCGAGGTAGTTGCGCACCACGGTGGCCTCGGCCGACATGGGCGACATCATCTTGAGCTTCTTGAGTTCGGCCTCGGCCTTGGTGCGTGCCTCCTTGGGCATGCGTGCGGCCTTGATCTTCTTTTCGAGTTCCTCGATGTCAGCGCCGTCTTCACCTTCACCCAGTTCCTTCTGGATGGCCTTGACCTGCTCGTTGAGGTAGTACTCGCGCTGGCTCTTCTCCATCTGCCGCTTGACGCGACCACGGATGCGCTTTTCAACCTGCAGGATGTCAAGCTCGGTCTCAAGCTGGGTCAGCAGATGTTCCAGTCTTTCTGCGACCTTGAACATCTCGAGCACGGCCTGCTTTTGCTCGAGCTTGAGCGGCAGGTGCGCTGCGATCGTGTCAGCCAGGCGCCCGGCCTCATCGATGCCCGCAAGCGATGTCAGGATCTCGGGCGGGATCTTCTTGTTCAATTTCACATACTGATCGAACTGCTGCACGATGGCGCGGCGCATGGCCTCGAGTTCGGCATTTTGTTCGGTATCGGGCGTGACTGGGGTCAGCTCGCACACGAAATGGCTTTCCAGCTCTTCAATCTGGTGGATGCGTGCGCGCTGCGCACCCTCGACCAGCACCTTGACGGTACCGTCGGGCAATTTCAGCATCTGCAGGATATTCGAGACGCAACCAATCTCGTAGATGTCCTCGGCCGACGGCTCATCCTTGGAGGCCGTCTTTTGCGCCACCAACATGATGCTCTTGCCCGCTTCCATGGCCGTCTCGAGCGCCTTGATGGACTTGGGACGGCCCACGAACAGCGGAATCACCATATGAGGAAAAACCACCACGTCGCGCAAAGGCAGCAGCGGTAGTTGAATGCGTTCGGGGGGCAAAACAGTAGTTGAGGACATTAAATTTACCTTTTCACTCAGACAACCTGCATATTGACGCCTTGCAATGGATTACAAGGACCGACGCATTTCAAAAGAGCAAAAGCCGCTCACGCGGTTGGCATGAACGGCTTTTCGATGGAAGCCTGATGTCGGATCGGCCGCGGCGGCGATCCCTTTTTATCGGACTGCAAAGAGCGGTCTTTAGTTCGATCCCGATACTTTCGGTTGTTCGCCGTAAATCAGCAGTGGCTTGGCATCGCCAGTGATCTGGTTTTCGTCGATCACGACCTTGGCCACGCCCTTTTGGCTTGGCAGTTCGAACATGACATCCAAAAGCGCATGTTCCAGCATGGAGCGAAGCCCGCGAGCGCCCGTCTTGCGCTTCAAGGCCTTGCGAGCAATCGCCTGCAGTGCCGTCGGCCTGATTTCCAGTTCGACACCCTCCATGGCGAGCAGCTTCTGGTACTGCTTGACCAGTGCATTCTTGGGTTCGATCAGGATCTCGATCAACGCCTCTTCGTTCAGTTCGTTGAGCGTCGCCACCACTGGCAGGCGACCCACCAGTTCCGGGATCAGACCGAACTTGATCAGATCCTCGGGTTCGACTTCGCGCAGCACATCGCCCACAGAACGATCGATCTGGCTTTTCACCTCGGCACCAAAGCCGATTCCGCTCTTCTCGGAGCGATTGCGGATGACTTTCTCGAGACCATCGAATGCGCCACCGCAGATGAACAGAATATTGGTGGTGTCGATCTGGACGA
>CAZZVZ010000392.1:0-3740 GCA_964657655.1 Gammaproteobacteria bacterium
ATTTACAGCGCGCTTTGCCCCGATGTTATACCTCAGCCGCCGATTTGGCCTTTGGGCGCGGTGTTCACGCCTGATCTGGTGAGACAGCGCAGGCTGCGCCATCGCCAAGCTCGATTCAGCGCTGCGGATCGCAGGTGAAGCGCACTACTCTGACAAGCCCCGTCTGCTTGACCAGGTCATCTTGAATGTCGCCGAGAAAGTAATCGCCGCTCGGGCTGATGGCGGCGGTGGTGGCGATCATCGGCGCTCCGGAGCTCTCCGGATTGTTCGGTTTCCTCGAATCCATGTAGGTCAGGCGCTTGGCTTCGGAACCATCGAGCCGCATGGCCCACCAGTCGGTGCCCAGCGAAATGTGGCCGGGATAACGCTCTGCGCCCTTGGTACTCATATAGATGATCCAGTCGCCGCTCGGCGTCTTCACGACGTTGGGGTGTTCGTTATAGTCCTTGCCCTGTGTCAGCCGCGTGGTCTGGTGCGTGACGAGATCGAGGCGATAGATCTGGCTCAACCAGAAGTTATGGGTTCCGTCGTCAGTGGTGTAAATAAGAAACCGGCTGTCCGAGGAAAATCCGCCTGGCTCGAAATACTTGCCTTCTCCGGGCTTGAGTGATTCGATATTCGACAGGTGCGGCTCAGGTGTTTCACTTAACTGTGCGATGTTCAGCAGATAGCTCTTGTCCGCCTGGCGCACACCCCAGGCCACCTTGTTTCCGTCGGGCGAGATCACCGGGAGCAATTCACCTTCGCGCTTGGTATTGGGGTCATTGGTGAGTCGCCAGGCCTTGGAGGCATCGGCGCTTGCAATCCAGATGTCGTCATGGGTGCCCCAACCGGGAAGTGCGCCGTAGGCAGGGGTGCCGAACATCTTGGTATCTGGCCAATCCGGCTTTTGTGCCGTGAAGAGCAGGTAGCGACCGTCCGGCGTCCAGTAGACCGAGCCGCGATGACCGGGAGGAAGTCCCGGGGGGCTGAATTCAGCTCGGTCTCTGCCGTCGGGTCTCATGGTGTAGATGCGATAGAAGCCCGTCGCATCGGGCTGCATGAAGGCAACCCGGTCGGTCGCGTGGTTCCATCGGTTTCCGTAACCGTTCGTCAGGAAGGGCTTTGCATCCATGGTGGTGCCCGTGGCACGGTCGAGCGTGCATGTCTCGGCCGCGGCGGCGCGCAGCACGCCTGACATCGCAATGCAAAGGGCCAGCCAGATCGATCGCTTCATGAGAAATCCCCCCAGTTACCAGCGCTGTCACAAGAGAGTAGCAATTCAGCCGCTACCTGCACAGCGACTTGCACTGCGACTTGCACAACGGCCAGCAGGCCGTCCCAGCGGCGATACCGGAACGGCCAGGCGAGCTGGTCCTTAGCGCAGGCTCAAGGTGTCGCGCTTCCAGGCCGCGTCCTGCCAGCGGTAAAAGGCGTTGAGCGAGCGCGGTGCATCAGCGTGCAACTGGGTTTCGAGCGTGTTCATGTCGATGATCTCGAATGACTTGACGAAACGTCCGTTGACCTTGATTTCGCGCACCGCCAGAAACTGGCTCAGATTCGGCACGAAGCCGGCACACTCGATGTAGCCAAGCCCGACCTCGGTCGCAGGCGGCAGCACATCCACGCTCCAGCCGGAATCGCTGCGGCGAAACAGCCACAACTCCTGCCAGCCATCGGTCGGCTCGACCGCCAGCAGCATGGCGCTGCTGGCCGCATTAAAGCGCGCCGAGTTGAGCGCCACCTGCCCATAGGTACAACGCGAGGTCAGGGGATGCGCCTGATCATGGTTCTTGTCGGTCAAGATCACGCAGGTCTGGCCCGGCTCACCTGCCACGGTGGCAACGCCAACCGGCCCGACATGCGCCACACCCGCTTGCACCCGGTAGCGCACCGCGCTGACACGCACTGCCGCTTCGCTGTAGCGGTTCGCATCGGCATCCGTCAGATCTGCCGGCACCACCTCGGTTAACTCTTCAATGGCCGATTGCACCAAGGCCTGATCCGGCTTGCCCTCGCGCGCCGTCTCGAATGACAGACTTGCATAAACGCCCGCCCTGGCCATGTGAATGCGGTTCTTGAGGTAGGCGGGAAGCTCGGTGATGGTGACACGACTGAGCACATCAGCACGCCATTGATCGAGCGCCTCGCGAGCCATCGGTGTCAGGCCCGGATCGACACACTGGCTCTTGGTGAGCGCAAGCGCGGCACGCGCACGCTGCTCGTCACTGGCGGGTAACGCCATGACGCGACGATAAGCCTCGCCGTCGTAACAAAGCTCGACATGATCGCCATCATCAAGGCTCACGAATTTGACGCCATAGCCTGCTGCCACCTCAAGATGCGAAGCCAGCGCCGGGTTGCCGGTGGCCGGCTGACGCGCCGAAGCCATGCGTGCCAGACGCTCGGCAAAAGTGCCGATCGCGTCGAACGCTTCGCCGTCGATGGCGCTGGCAGGCGCCGCTCTAAGATAGGCGGCCGCATAGGCGATTCCAAGCGACTCCTCGCCCGGCGCATCGTGCAGAAATCTGACCACCGACAGCAAAGCGGGCGCGTCCTCGGGGCGATCGGTGACGGTCCTGACCTGCCAGGCGCGGATGTAGCCGGCACGTTCGAGACGATGATCGTAGACCTGCAGAAACTCGCCCTTCTGGCCGCGCACTTCGAGGGCTTCGCCCTGATAGAGCGTCGCCTCAACGGTTGCGGTGTCGGTCGGGGCAACGCGCAGTGCCGAGGGGTCCGAGGCCACGATGGCAAGCGACAGAATGCTAGCTGCGATCATTGCTTTTCTCCATCTGCGTCTTGCTGGGCAGTCGCTTCGCCAGCGCCTTGACCTGGCGCCCGGGAGTTGCCCTTGGAAAGACCTAACAGGCTCGAGCCGATGAAACTGCCGTTGGAAGGCGGCGGCGCAATGATGACCGAAACCTTGTCGGACAGCTTGTCGGCCATGGTCTTTTGAATCAGCAGCGGATGCGCACTGATCAGTACGCCTTCGCGTTCCATCTGCTGGCTTTCGGCTTTACCGACGACTTCAACACGATAAGACTCGGCATCGGCCAGTTTCTTTCTCGACTCTGCCTCGCCGGCCGCCTCGATGATGCGTGCCTGTGCGGCTCCCTCGGCGGTCTTGACGCGCGACACCTTGTCGGCTTCGGCTTCGAGCTGACGCTGCTCGATCTGCTTTTGCTTGAACGGCAGCACGTGTTTCATGGCTTCTTCCTGCGCCTTGGCCGCGATGATCTGCTCGTTGCCGGCGGCTTCTGCCTCGGTGTCGCGCTTTGCTTTCTCAGCTTCGGCATCGAGCGCTGCGGCCTTGACTTCCTTTTCTTTCAACTCGAGCGTGAAGCGCATCTTGTCGCTGTCGAGTTCGGCAGAAAGGAGCTGCTCCATGCCTTGCTGATATTGCTCGGGCAGGATCACCTTGCCCATCTGGACATCCTTTAACAGGATGCCGTCGTTGAAGAGCCGCGGTTTTAGCTCTGTTGCAATTGCCTGCTGAATTTCATCGCGCTTGCTCGAGAAGATTTCACGCACCGTGTAGCGCGTCAGCACCTTGGCGATGACACCCTGAACCTCGGGCTCGATCAATTCTCGGTTGACGTCGTCAGGCAGATTGCTCGAAATCGACAGGATGCGCGTGCTATCGAGCGCATAACGCACCGTCAGGTCGACGCCAAGCGTCAGGCCTTCGGTCGACTGGTAATTGGCGGCCAGCGAGGTGGGGCGATACAGCTGGTCTCGAAGCGGATAGACGCGCAGCT
>CAZZVZ010000393.1:0-3738 GCA_964657655.1 Gammaproteobacteria bacterium
TCGGCCAGGTCAATGGTCACACCGGTCGCTGGCAGCGCCTCGCAAAGGCGCGCCAGATCGTCAAGCGCCCGCGAAATGCGTGGCAGGGCCGGAAGCACCTGGCGCGCACGCTGCAGCACTTCGATACCGCCATACAGTTCGCAAAGTGCAATCAGCCAGTCGCAGGTATCGGATCTAAGACTGCTGCGCAGCTCGAGCAGCCCATCGCGATCCTTCGACTGCAACAGCGGATAGATGGTGTCCGACTGGCGGCCGGCGGCCTCGTCGTCGGCCAGCAGCGCACGCAGGATTTCAGGATGGCCAAGATCGAGATGTACATCGATGATGCCGGCGGCACGCAAGGCGGCCAGCAGCAGCTCCTGGACTTCGAGATCGGCCTCGAGCCCTGCATGACCGTAAATCTCGGCCCCGATCTGGAACGGCTCGCGGGTATTGGACAAGGCCTCCGGTCGGGTGTGCACCACGCTGCCGGCATAGCAAAGGCGCGTCACGCCGCTGCGGTTCAAGAGGTGTGCATCGATGCGTGCCACCTGCGGCGTGATATCTGCGCGCACGCCCATGGTGCGGCCCGACAGCTGATCGACCAGTTGGAACATCTGCAGCCCCATGTCGCGCCCAGTCCCCGACAGCAGGGACTCGGTGTATTCGAGCATGGGGGGCATCACCAGTTCGTAGCCGTAGCTGCGAAACAGATCAAGAAGAATGCGGCGGAGTTCCTCGATTTTCCGTGCTTCGGAAGGCAGGACATCGGCGATGAATTCCGGCAGCGACCAGGCTGGCATGCTGATTATTTCGGCGCGTGGATGTCCACGATACCGATGGAATTAAAATCAGATTTTACACGAGTCGGCGTCGCGACCAAGCCAGGCGCCTGGCGCTCAGCCGAGGCCGTAGCAGGCGAGCAACAACAGGGCCCCGCCCAAGAGCAGCGACAAGAGCCCGAAAAAGCGCAGTTGCCCGTCACGCAGTGCCAGCATGCGGGAAAAGGCCTGCTTCCAGTGCGCCGGGAAGAACAGTGGCATGAGCCCTTCGAAAACCAGCACCACGCCGATTGCCTCGAGAAGCAGCCGCACCTGCGTTACCGCCTGGCCGGAGGAGATGCGCTCGGTTCGGGGTTTTTCAGGTACTTGAAGAAGTCGCCCGAGGGATCGAGCACCAGCACATCGCGTCGATCCCTGAAACTCGCCTTGTAGGCTTCAAGGCTCTGATAGAAGGCATAAAATCCAGGGTCGCGACCGAAGGCTTCAGCATAGATCTGGGACGCCTGGGCGTCTCCATCCCCCATGATGCCCTGCGCCTTTTCCTTGGCGTCGGCCAGGATGACGCGGCGCTGACGATCGGCGTCGGCCTTGATCTGCTCGGCCTCGGCGCTGCCGGTCGAGCGCAGCGCATTGGCTTCCTGGCTGCGTTCGGCCTGCATGCGGCGATACACGGCATCGGTCACTTCGGGCAGCAGGTCGACCCGCTTGACGCGTATGTCGATCACATCGATGCCGTACTGCTTGTCAGCATCGGCACTCACCTTCGCAATCGCCGCGAGCATCGCTGCATCGCGCTGGTTGGAGACCACCTGACTGACGCTCTTGGCTGCAAAGTCGTCGCTCAGTGCCGAACGCGCCATCTGCGACAGGCGCGCCGCAGCGCTGGCACGATCGCCCTTGAAGGCCAGGTAATAGGCGCGCGGATCAGAGACCTGCCACTTGAGGAGCAGATTGACCATGAGATTCTTCTTGTCAGCCGTCACGTAACGATCGGAATCGTCGTTGTCGACCGTCTGGATGCGGCGGTCAATCACGGTGACCGATTGGGCCGGCGGCGGCAGCTTGAAGTAAAGGCCGGGCTTGGTCAGCACGCTCTTGATAACACCAGACGAGAACACCAGTGCGTACTGGCGCTGGTCGACCTGGAACAGCATGTTGGACAGCAGCCAGACCACCAGCAGCACGACGAACACCGCGCCCGCGATCTTGTTCAGGTTAAAGCGCATCAACGCGTCTCCCTCTCGCGGGCACGCGTCGCATCGCGCGAGCGGTCGGCATCACCTGCACTGTTGGGAAACGCTGGCGTGGCCGGCGCTGCGGCAGCAGCGGGCGCCGAGGCAGCAGGCGGCGGCGCCACCATGACCGGGCCCTGGCTTTCGACACGACCGTCCCGGACCAGTTTGTCGAGCGGCAGATAAAGCAGATTGCTGTTGCTCTTGCTGTCGACCAGCACCTTGGTGGTGTGCGACAGGATGTCCTGCATGGTCTGCAGATACATGCGCTCGCGCGTCACTGCTGGAGCCTTGGAATATTCGGCCAGCACTTTCTTGAAACGTTCTGCATCGCCTTGCGCATTGGCCACCACTTCCGAGCGATAGCCTTCGGCTTCAGCGAGCACCCGCGCCGCGTCGCCTTGTGCCTTCGGGATGACATCGTTGGCGTAGGCCCGGCCTTCATTTTTCTGGCGCTCGCGGTCCTGGGCTGCCTTGACTGCATCATCAAACGCTGCCTGCACCTGCTCTGGTGGCTGCAGCTGGTGCACCGTGACACTGGTGACGACCACACCTGACTTGTAGGCGTCGAGTTCGGCCTGGATCGCCTTTTGCAGCTCACCTTCGATCTTGCCCGCGCCTTCGGCAAATGCCTGATTTAGCGTGAGCCGTCCGACAATCTCGCGAATCGCGCTTTGACCGGCCTGCGTCACGGTGTCGTCGATGTCCGTATTGCCAGCGCCGTGATGGTTGTTGAACAGGAATTCAGCGGCGTCGCGGACCCGGAACTGCACCGAGAAACGCGCGTCGATGATCTTCTCGTCGGAGGTCAGCATCGACTCGTCCTTGAGCGAGGACGCGTGCAGCTTGCTGTCGCGTCCGACATCGACGGAACGCACCTGCGACAGCGACACTTCCTCATCGGACTGAAACGGCGCCGGCCAGCGGTACCAGGGTCCGGCACCAACGGTGTATTTGTAGGCGCCAAACTGGCTGACCACCCCGGCGGAGCCCTCCGCAACGGTAAAAAACCCGGTCAGGAACCAGCCCACCACCAACAGCACCAGCACCGCGATCAGAATCGGGCCGATATTTCTCATGGGTGCGCCGCCGCCGTTGAGCGAGGGACGTCCGGGCAGCAGCTGGCGCAGCTGGCGCGTCATGCGCTGCCAGATCTCTTCCAGATCAGGTGGTCCATCGCCCTCGGGACGACGACCCGGGTCGGCGTGCACCACGCCAGAAGGCGGCCGAAAAGATCGGCGCGAAAGGACGACGTCCAGGAAACTCTTCATTTGTCTTGTTATGAGCCGCGCACGACGCGCTCGAGCGCGCTTGCGACCGCAGCGGTCGCGACCGGCTCGTGCGAGCGGGTTGCAGCAAGTGCCAGAGCGTCACGCAAAAGACCAAGCCCTGCACCGGTCTGGGCGCTCAGCGCGACGCGCCGGATGGTACCACAGTCATCCTCCTGAACCCCGGCGTCGAGGGCAGCACGATCGATCTTGTTGTAGACCAGAATCTGCGGAATCTGATCGGCGCCGATCTCGGCCAGCACCTGGTTGACCTGCTCGATCTGTTCATGGCGTGCCGGACTGGATGCATCGACCACATGCAAAAGCAGATCGGCCTGTGCCGTCTCTTCGAGCGTCGCCTTGAAGGCTTCGACCAGCTGGTGTGGCAGCTCGCGGATGAATCCGACCGTGTCTGACAGCACCAGTTGCCCGGCACCTTCCAGATAGAGACGGCGCGAAGTGGTGTCGAGCGTTGCG
>CAZZVZ010000394.1:0-3733 GCA_964657655.1 Gammaproteobacteria bacterium
CAGATCAAGCACCGGCAAGGCGCTCGCATCGCTTACATCGACCAGCAGCTGGCCTGCGAGCGTGCCGAGCGTGGAGAGGTGCACGCCGGCGACCGCCAGACCGTGCAGCACGGGCCATTCGGTCGAGGCCGAGCGGGCCGCACATGCGTCCACCAGCAGATGCACTTCGAAGCCGCGTTTCAAGGCTGTCATGGCGCTCAACTGCAGCTCGACTTCGAGACAGGCGCCGCACAGCAGCAGGATGCGCCGATTGAGGCTTTCGACACGCTGCCTCAACGGCGTGCAGTGCAACAGGTTGGTGGTGGTCCGGTCGATGACCTCGATGCCCGGAAATTCGCGCGTTGCCGGATAAACCATCCTGGCGGCTTGCTGGGGCATCAGCATGCGCGAATTGATGACCGGCAAGTCAAACATCTGCGCCAGTTCGAGCACGCCGCGCTGGACCTTGACGACCTGCGGAGCGGGCTGCTGCCCTGCTGCTGCAAACAGGCTCGAGCCGCTGATCAGCAGCGTGGCCGATCCAGAAATCGAGCAATCTGCCGGCGCGGATCGAAAACCGAGCGCGATATCTTGATCAGCGTGCATGACAGGGCCCGGTCGCATTCACAGCTCGCGCTCAGCTCTCGAGTCCTGGGCCGACGCGTGCGCTCGGTGCAGCAGGGCGCGATGCACTGTCATCCGGGCTGATCTCGGCAGCGGCCCGATGGGCGGCGTCCGGCACATCGTGCAGGTCCGGCCGGTTGGGCAGCGGCGCTGCGCTCTGCATGTAAGCAATGACGCGGCCGGAAGAATGATGCATTGCCGGGTGTGACATGAAAGGACTTCCTTGGTCGGCGGCGCGTTCGCGCCGCGTGGTTCAAGACGACAACCTGGTCGATCGCGTGGTCAATGTGGATCAAGCCGCACATAGCGCACGCCCGGCAGGGTGCAGACACGCCGCACCGTCTCGATCAGCCGATTGCGCTCGCGATCGTCAACTTCGAAGCCGACCGACAGCCGGCTCAGGTCCTGGTCGCACGCCACCAGCTTGGTGAGCGATTCCTTGACGGGGCGCGCACCAAGCGCGGTTCGCAGGCCCTGCTGCACGTTGCCAAGCGCAGCGCTGTTGCACAGCGCCACGACCATGTAGTGACGTCTGGTCACGGCGATGTGTGATTCGATCCACCTGGCGCTCGCCGAGGCGAGCGTTGGTGGGTGATTGCTAGAAACGGTGAACACGATGTTTGCTCCTGGTCGCTGTTCGAGGCGTGCGTCGCTATGCGTTCGAACGAAACGAGATAAGCCAAACGATAGTTCATTGCATGTAGCGTTTTTGTAGCGTTTTGCCAGAGAGCGGGTGCGGCCGGTGCATCAGGCACGACACCGTCAATCTATATACCTTCTTAACGTGCCATCCCCTACCCTTGCCGGCTCAAGAATCCGCAATGAAAGACGTGTTCAACGAGGCAATATGGGCGATCTGATTTATCTGGCAACCACTGCTCTATTCGTCGGTTTGATGCTGCTCCTCATCTGGGGCTGCGCGCGCCTTGGGGACAGCAAGTGAATCCCCTCTACATCTGTGGCGCTGTCGCCTGCATCGGCGTGTTCGTCTATCTGATCTATGCCTTGATCAAGGCTGAGGATTTCTAGATGCACGCTTCTCACTACGCCATGCTGCTCTGTTACGTGGGCCTGCTGCTGGGTCTTGGTTATCCCCTCGGCATTGCCATGGCGCGCCTTGCCTCGAGCGACGCTCTGGCGCTGCCGCGCTTCCTTGGCGTGCCCGAACGCCTGATCTTCAAGTTGCTCGGCATCGACCCGAAAGAGGAGATGTCATGGGTGCGCTACGCGGTATCTCTGGTGCTGTTCAACACCCTGGGTGCCTTGGCTGTCTATCTGCTGCAGCGGCTTCAGGCACAGCTGCCGCTCAACCCCCAGCACATGGCAGCCGTCACGCCTGACCTGGCGTTCAACACTGCCGTCTCGTTCATTACCAATACCAACTGGCAGGCCTACTCGGGCGAGTCGAGCCTGGGCTACCTGGTGCAGATGCTGGCTTTGACGGTGCAGAACTTCCTGTCGGCTGCGACCGGCATGGCGGTCGCCTTCGCCCTGATCAGGGGCCTGGCGCGCCGTTCCATGGGCACCATCGGCAACTTCTGGGTCGACGTGGCACGTTCGACTTTCTACGTGCTGCTGCCGCTCTCGATGCTGCTGGCCCTGGTGTTCGCGCAACAGGGGGTGATCCAGAACTTTGATGGTTACAAGGACGTCACCACGCTCGAGACCACCCATTACGACAATCCCAAGCTCGATGGCGCCGGCCAGCCGCTCAAGGACGCCCAGGGCAATCCGGTCACCGAACCCGCCACCACGTCGACCCAGACCCTGCCGATGGGGCCGGTGGCCTCGCAGGAAGCCATCAAGATGGTCGGCACCAATGGTGGCGGCTTCTTCGGCGCCAACTCGGCACATCCCTATGAAAACCCGACCCCGCTCACCAACTTCTTGCAGGTGCTTTCGATCTTCCTGATTCCGGCTGGCCTTTGTTTCACCTTCGGCAAGATGGTTGGCGATATGCGCCAGGGATGGGCCATCCTGGCGGCCATGACGGTGATCTTTGTCATCATGGCGTGGGTTGGCATCAATGCAGAACTGCATGCCAACCCGACGCTCAGCGCGCTGGGCGTCGACACTGCACTGGGCAACATGGAAGGCAAGGAAACGCGCTTTGGCGTGTTTGACTCGGCCTTCTTCGCCGCGGTCACGACGGCCGCCTCGTGCGGCGCGGTCAATGCCATGCACGACTCGTTCATGCCGCTCGGCGGCCTGGTGCCAATGTGGCTGATCCAGTTCGGCGAGGTGGTCTTCGGCGGCGTCGGCTCGGGCCTCTACGGCATGCTGGTGTACGCCATCCTGGCGGTCTTCATCTCCGGCCTCATGATCGGCCGCACACCTGAGTATCTGGGCAAGAAGATCGAGTCCTTCGACATGAAGATGACGTCACTTGCGATTCTCATCACGCCTTTCCTGGTGCTGACCGGTACTGCCATCGCCGTGATGGTCGATGCCGGCAGGTCCGGGGTATCGAATCCCGGTGCGCACGGTTTTTCCCAGATTCTTTATGCCTTTTCTTCTGCTGCCAACAACAACGGCAGCGCCTTTGCCGGCCTTTCGGTCAATTCGCCGTTCTATAACGTGATGCTTGGCATCGCCATGTGGTTCGGACGCTTCGGGGTGATCGTGCCGGTGCTGGCCATCGCAGGCTCTCTTGCGGCCAAGAAGCGCATCGAGGTCACGGCCGGCACCATGCCGACCCACGGACCGCTGTTCGTGGTGCTGGTCATCTCATCTGTCGTGCTGATCGGCGCCCTGACCTACATCCCGGCGCTCGCGCTCGGACCGGTCGCCGAACACCTGCAACTCTTCAACGCGAAGTAACACACCCACCATGGCAAATACTCTTCAGCTGTTCGACCGCGCTCTGCTGGTGCCGGCGCTCGCGGACTCGCTCAGGAAACTCGGTCCTCGCAACCAGGCCCGAAACCCTGTCATGTTCGTGGTCTATGTCGGCAGCATCCTGACCACCTTGCTGTGGGTGCAGGCCATGTTCGGCAAGGGTGAGGCGCCGCCACTCTTCATTCTGGCCATCACACTCTGGCTCTGGTTCACGCTGATTTTTGCCAACTTTGCCGAAGCACTTGCCGAAGGTCGCAGCAAGGCCCAGGCGGCCTCATTGCGCGGGATCAAG
>CAZZVZ010000395.1:0-3690 GCA_964657655.1 Gammaproteobacteria bacterium
CGCGCTCCACTGTCGGCACGGTGACTGAGATCCACGACTACCTGCGCTTGCTGTATGCCCGCGTCGGCACGCCCTACTGCCCGATCCACCAGCTGCCGCTCGAGGCACAAAGCGTCTCGCAGATGGTCGATGCTGCCCTGGCGCTGCCCGCCGAGACGCGCCTCATGATCCTGGCGCCGGCAGTGCGTGAGCGAAAGGGTGAGCATTCCGACCTGTTCGTGGCCATGCAGGCACAGGGTTTCGTGCGCTTTCGGGTGGACGGCGAGGTGGTCGACGTCGACACCCTGCCCAAGCTGAAAAAGAACGAGAAGCACAATATTGACGTGGTGATCGACCGCCTGAAGATTGGCGGCGACATCAAGCAGCGCCTCGCCGAGTCGTTCGAGACAGCCTTGCGCCACGCTGACGGGCGTGCCATCGCGCTTGAAATGGACAGCGGCAAGGAGCACGTCTATTCCAGCAAGTTCGCCTGCCCGATCTGCAGCTACAGCCTGCAGGAGCTCGAACCGCGGCTGTTTTCTTTCAACAACCCAATGGGCGCCTGCCCGAGTTGCGACGGCCTGGGCGTAATCCAGTTCTTCGATCCGCGCCGCGTGGTGGCCTTTCCCAACCTGAGTCTCGCAAGCGGCGCAGTAAAAGGCTGGGACCGGCGCAACCAGTTCTACTTCCAGATGCTGCAAAGTCTCGCAGCCCATCTCAAGTTCGACATCGACCGGCCTTTCGAGAAGCTCAAGGAAGACGTGCAGCGCGTGGTGCTGTATGGCTCGGGCAAGGACACGATACCGTTTTCCTACATCAACGAGCGTGGTCGTTCGGTGGTGCGCGAGCATGCCTTTGAAGGGGTCATCAACAATCTGGAACGACGCTACCGCGAGACCGATTCGGTCGCAGTGCGCGAAGAACTGGCCAAGTACCTGAACCACAAGCCCTGCCCCGACTGCGAAGGCACGCGCCTGCGCGTCGAGGCCAGGAATGTTCGTGTCGGACCGCGCGGTGATGACCTGCCGATCTACCTGGTCAGTGCCAAGCCGCTGCGCGAAGCGCTGGTGTGGTTCTCGCAGCTGGAACTGACTGGCGCCAAGCGCGACATCGCAGAACGGATCATCAAGGAAATCGTCTCGAGGCTGCGTTTCTTGAACAACGTCGGCCTCGAATACCTGTCGCTGGACCGCAGTGCCGACACCCTGTCGGGCGGCGAATCGCAGCGCATCCGGCTGGCCTCGCAGATCGGCTCGGGCCTGACCGGGGTGATGTATGTGCTCGACGAACCGTCGATCGGACTGCATCAGCGCGACAACGACCGGCTCATCTCGACGCTCAAGCATCTGCGCGACCTCGGTAACTCGGTGCTGGTGGTCGAGCACGATGAAGACATGATTCTCGCGGCCGACCATGTCATCGACATGGGCCCGGGTGCCGGCGTGCACGGCGGTCATGTGATCTCGCAGGGAACGCCCGAGCAGATCAAGGCCGACACCAAATCCCTGACGGGCCAATATCTTGGCAACCTGCTGCGGATCGAGGTGCCCAAGCGCCGCAACCCGGCCGACGGCAAGAAGATTCTGCATATCGAGAAGGCGAGCGGCAACAATCTCGACCATGTCAGCCTCAACCTGCCGGTCGGCCTGTTGGTGTGCGTGACGGGCGTGTCGGGCTCGGGCAAGTCGACCCTCGTCAATGACACGCTGTATCACGCGGTCGCGCGCCACCTGTACGGCTCGTCGACCGAGCCTGCGCCTTTTGAATCGATCAGTGGCCTGGAACACTTCGACAAGGTCATCAACGTCGATCAGAGCCCGATCGGCCGCACACCGCGTTCCAACCCGGCCACGTATACCGGTCTCTTCACGCCGATTCGCGAATTGTTCGCAAGCGTTCCGGCCTCGAAGGAACGCGGCTACGAAGCTGGCCGCTTCTCGTTTAACGTCAAGGGCGGACGCTGCGAAGCCTGCCAGGGCGACGGCGTGCTGAAGGTCGAAATGCATTTTCTGCCGGACGTGTACGTGCCTTGCGACGTCTGCCACGGCAAGCGCTACAACCGCGAGACGCTCGACGTGCAGTACAAGGGCAAGTCGATTACCGAAGTGCTCGAAATGACTGTCGAAGACGCCTACGAATTCTTCAAGCCGGTGCCTGCGGTGGCGCGCAAGCTGCACACGCTGCTCGACGTCGGTCTTGGATACATCAGGCTCGGCCAGTCAGCCACCACCTTGTCTGGCGGCGAGGCGCAGCGCGTCAAGCTGTCGCTCGAACTGAGCAAGCGCGACACCGGTCGTACGCTCTACATCCTCGACGAGCCGACCACCGGTCTTCACTTCCATGACATTGCCTTGCTTCTGAAAGTGATCCACAAGCTGCGTGATCATGGCAACACCGTGGTCATCATCGAACACAACCTGGATGTCATCAAGACTGCCGACTGGGTGGTCGATCTCGGGCCAGAAGGTGGCGCAGGCGGGGGACGCATCATCGCCGAGGGGACGCCCGAGGACGTGGCCCAGGCCAAGGGCAGCTACACCGGCAAATATCTGGGGCCCCTGCTCGGTCGTCCGCGCGCCAAGGCGGCCTAGCGCTCACGGGCGAAAGCCCGCTGCTGCGCCATGGCCGTTAGCTGGTTGAGTGCCTCAGCACGAAGCCGCTGAAATCATCCAGCACCGGTGCCAGGCCTCGAATCGGACGCGCCATGGCGCCGATCAGCGTGGTATGCGTCACCCTCGGGTAAATCTTGACGGTCACGTCGTCGCCAACGGCGCGCATTCTGGCCGCCAGCTGCTCGGAATTTCGCTCCGGATAGACAAAAGTATCGTTTTGCGCCGCCAGCAGCAAAGTGGGCGGCTCGTTGCCGGCCACGTGATTGATTGGCATGCTGCTGTCGGGGGTGTTCGGCCACAGGAAGATCGGCTTGATGTCTTCGTCCGTGACCGGCAGGAAGTTGACCGGCGCGGCAAGACCCACCAGCCCCTTGAAGCGGTGCGGTGCGCTCGCATACGGTGCCAGCCACTCGGGATCGATCGCCATCATGGCAGCGTTATAGCCGCCCGCGCTGTGGCCGCAGACGAAAATGTTGTCCGGGTTGCCGCCAAACCTGGCGACATTGGCGAAGGTCCAGGCGCAGGCCGCAGCGCTGTCCTTCAGGATCTCGACATAGGTCACGCCCGGCGCCAGCCGGTAGTCCGGGATCACCACCGTGATCCCCCTTGAAGCCAGCGCTTCGCCGACAAACAGATAGTCAGAACGCGAGCCGCTCTGCCAGCTGCCCCCGTAAAAGAAGATCACCACCGGCGAGCCCGTGGCCGGCATCGCCGGCCGGTAGACATCGAGCCTGTTGCGCGCGTCCGGCCCGTAGGCGATATCGGCGTCCTTCTCGAATGCGCCGCGCGAGGCAAGCGAATTGAGCAGCGAGACCGGCGAACAGGCGTTCAGCAGGGCAGTAGCAGAGATTCCGAACAGCATGGCGCGGCGGCTAGGCATAGAAATGGGAATTGGAAAGCGATGGGTTCAACATGCTGTACGGCGGAACTGGCCGACCGGATGCCTTTCGCAAAAGGCAGGTCGTGCAGCACCGTCACGCAGCCGATTCCTTCAGCCAGCGCGCCACATCACGCGCGAAATAGGTCAGTACGCCGTCCGCACCGGCCCGTTTGAAGGCCAGCATCGATTCGAGCACCACTTTTTTCTCGTCCAGCCAGC
>CAZZVZ010000396.1:0-3659 GCA_964657655.1 Gammaproteobacteria bacterium
AGGGTGGGCCGCAGCGGCACGGCAAAGCCATTGCGCAGGTCGGCCTCACGCTTGCCGCTCACCGGCACATCGACGGTCAGGACCAGCGCTTCGACTCCGGCAGTGCGCGCCCTGGCCAGCATCTGTTCGGCCAGCGCGCGCTCCGACAGCACGTAAAGCTGCAGCCACAGGTGGACTCCAGGCACCGCAGCACGCACCTGTTCCATCGAAGCGTTGGCGGCAGTCGACATGCAGAATACGGTACCGGCCTTGTCTGCGGCATGCGCCAGCGCAATATCGCCGCCAGGCCGGATCAGGCCATTGAGCCCGGTGGGCGCGATTGCGGCTGGCATCGGCCAGCGCCTGCCAAACATTTCGATCGAGGTGTCGACTTCGAGCGTCGAGTGCAGAACCCGCGGCCACAGCTCGATCGCGTCGAGGTCGGCACGGTTGCGCCGCATGCAGCTGCCGTCCTCGGCGCCTCCTGCCAGATAGTCGTAGACGAAGCGCGGCAGGCGTGCACGCGCTGCGGCCTGCCAGTCGGCAACGCCGACCAGGCGCCTCATGCCAGGATCAGCAAACGATGCTCACGGCAGCAGCTTCCACTTGCCTTGATCGATGGTCACCAGCACCCGGGCGCGTTCGTCCAGACCGGCGTGGTCGGTCTTGCTGATGTTCATCACCCCTTGCGAAATCACCAGGTCATGGACATTTTCGAGGGAATCGCGCAGCGCCCGGCGAAACTGGGGCGTGCCGGGGGTGGCTGCCTTGAGGGCATCTGGCAGGGCACGCTGCAGCAGCAGATCGGCGTCCCAGGCGTGCGCACCGAAGGTCGCCACGCTGCCCGGCCCATACTTGGCTTCATACGCGTGCACGTATTCAAGCGCCACTTTCTTGATCGGGTTGCTGTCGCTCAGCTGGCTTGCCACCAGCACCGGGCCGACTGGAACGATGGTGCCATCGACATCGCGGCCACCCACGCGCAGGAAATCGTTGTTGGCAACCCCGTGGGTCTGGTAGATGGTGCCGGCGTAGCCACGTTCCTTGAGTGCCTTTTGCGGCATCACGGCGGGCGTTCCGCGGCTGGCCACCAGCACCGCGTCAGGATGCGCCTCGACGATACGCAGCACCTGACCGGTGGCGCTGGTATCGGTCGGCTGGTAGGTCTCGCTGGCGACGATCTTGATGCCGGCCTGATCGCACAGCTTGGTGGTCTCGGTGATCCAGCTCTGCCCATAGCTGTCGGTGAGTGCGATGAACGCCACGCTTTTGACGCCGTGGGCGGCCATGTGCTGCACCACGGCACTTGCCATCAGCGAGTCGTTTTGCGGCGTCTTGAAAATCCAGCTCTTCTTTTGATCCATCGGCGTGATGATGGCTACGCTTGCCGCCATGCTGATCACGGGCGTGCCGCTTTCGGCGGCCAGGTCGGTCAGCGCCAGCGCATTGGGTGTCACGCTCGGCCCGATCACCAGGTCGACATGGTTCTCGTCGATCAGCTTGTGCATGTCCTTGACCGCCGTGGTGGTGTCAGAGGCATCGTCGAGCACGATGTATTCGATGGTTTTGCCGGCGATTTCTCTCGGCATGATGGCAGCGGTGTTCTGCTGCGGAATACCAAGCGATGCCGCAGGCCCGGTGGCCGAGACGATGATGCCGACCTTGACTTGTGCCTGCGCACCAGTCGCCGCCAGGACTGCTGCCACGCTGGCGGCGAGGGCCATCCCCTTGAATATCTTTTGCACTGCTGTCTCCTTCACGATCCGCTGGATCTGTTGTTATGAACCGGTCATGCCATATCTGCTGGTGCCGTTCTCGCCCGCCGCCTAAGCACTGTGACGCTCGCGGCGCGCAACCTCCTTGACCTCTGTGCCACCGCTATTTTGCGCGCTGCGCCGCTGAAAACGAATCGGTTGAGCCTTGATCGGGCGCGGTGGCGCACCTGCCCTGGTGAGCGCCTGATCGAAGGCCTGCCCGGCATCGTCGGCCAGCGCTGCGCTGCGCACGCGTCCGATCGCTTCGGCACGCTGCAGTGCCGAGAGTCTGTTTTGGTCGGGCGCCAGGTGATCGACCACGTGCAACAGGTTGTCCTTGCCGCGCTCGTTGGTGCTGCCATAGCCCTTGATCAGCCTGCCGCAGCGGGCGATCTCAACACCGAGCAGCCATTCCTCCTTGAGCCCCTGTTCGATGGCGTTGAGCCAGCGCCCGATCAATTGCTGCTCGAGCATGAAGCGACTGCCGTGCGGACGCAGCCAGCGAAGACCTGCCATCAGGCGCAGCAGACTGCGGCCAAACACACCATGGCTATTGATCGTGAGCGGAAATGACAGCGGCTGCTGGCCGCGTGCAATGCGGCGCCTGTCGTAACCGGTCAAGCGCGCGGCGAGCGAGGCGGGCAACAGCGCTGCGAACTCGGGGATACCGGGCTTGAAGAAGTCGTAGACGCGCAGCAACTCGCCGGGCGCGACCTTGACTTCGCGTTGCAGCCGTTCGCTGCGCAGCCGCCGCGTCTTCAGATCGGCCACGCGCACAATGTCATCGAACGCCATCCACAACGCCAGGTAACGCGCCACCTCCTTTGTCACTTCGAAACCATGGCTGGCAGCCCCATCGGCCTGCTGCTCCTGGGCCAGCACCGACGACAAGCGTGCCAGATACAGATCGGCGTAGCGCTGGTCCTGGTATTCGAGCATGCGCTGGTAGCCGAGCCGTGCCATCGGCTGCACCGCAAGCGGCAGGCGATTGGTCGGATGAGCCGCCGTATCGTGCTGTTGCCCCCCCGCCTGGGGGGCGGCTGCAGCAGGCGGCGCGGTATCAGCCTCGCGGTGCGCACCACGCTCCTTTCGAATTGCCTCAAAGGCCAGTGCAAAGCCTGCAAGACTGCGTTCGGCGGCCCTGCCCTGGAGCCGGACCACCGCCTCGCACACCTCACGGCCAAACGGCAGACAGCCGCTTGCCGCCAGCGCGCCGAACATCACGGCACTGACCACGGTCTTGGCCTGCAGGGCGAGCGCGTTCATCTCGAGGATGTAATGTGAGCGGCTGTGCGTCCTGATCAGCGCCAGCAGCTCGGCAGCTTCAATGCGACCGTCGCCCATCTGCATGCGTTCGGTGGTGGTCAGCGTGCGCGCCGAAGAGCTCAGCACTTGTGTGCGATCCGGGCTCACCATGCCAAGGCCGATCTGGCGCACCGTCTCGAGCATTTCCGAGGAGACGATGACATCGAGCGCACCGGGCACGGGATAAAGACTCAGCACCGGACGCCTTGATGCGAGTTCGCATGCTGGCACCGGGAAGATTTCGACATAGTAGGTGGTCGAGCCGGTGCGTTGCGCGACGCCTGGAATCGATGTGCTTTGCACCGGGTAGCCCGCTTCGATGGCGGCGTCGACCAGCCACTCGCTCAAGACACCGCCGCCTTCGCCTCCCAGGGCACAGATCAAAATGCCGACGGCGCGCGGCTGGAATGTGGCGGCCATCAACTGAGCTCCAGTGCACGCAGCAGGGGCCGGCGCAGCCATGCACCAAAGCGCTCGAAAAGCTTCGGATTGGTGATCACCTCGGCGCGATAGAAACTCGGACAAAGTGTGGCGGCGTGGGCATTTTCGCCGCACAGTCCACAGCCGACGCAGCCGTCAATCACGGTCGCGACCGGGTCGACCTTGAGCGGATCGGGATTG
>CAZZVZ010000397.1:0-3634 GCA_964657655.1 Gammaproteobacteria bacterium
CTTCTGGCTCTGGCACAACCGAAGGATCAGCCGCAGGAGGCTCGCTGCTCCGGTCTAATCGCTCGAAGGCCGGGCGAGCCGAGCGCTCTGCCTCGGCGCGTTACTTGCGCTTGCGCTATCGACCGAGCCATGTCCGCTAACGAGACACCCCTGGAGTGCCACCATGAACCAAGCCGAACTTCAGACCATTCAAGCGCAAATCCTGGTGCAGCGAGGTTTGCTGATCGCGCTAGCCGCGCTACACCCGGACCCACAGGCGCTACGACTTGAATTCCAAAAGCGGATGGAACGACTAACGCGCGGTGCCCGGGATGGCCTGGTGGGCTCGGACTTCGAACAGGTGCTCCATCATAAGGTCGCCGACCTGGCAGACGACCTCTGGGGCGGCACCTAAGCGCAGGTCGATTGCGAATCAGTACCGGACCAGTGCGCGCCTGACGCCTCAGACTGCGGGTCACGCGCCGCCGGTGGTGCGAATTGCCAGCGCGGCAGGTCGGCCAGCCACATGCATTGCCTTAGCATCAGCGCGTACTTTGTATCTTTGTCGATCTGCTCCATTGCAACTCCCCTTTCGACACCGGCCCAGCGCCCAGCTTTACTCAGCTCAATCCATTGGTTTGTCGACTACGCGTTCGAGCATTGCGTGCGAGCGTAATCGCCTGCTCCGGGCATGCCGACACGCAAAGGCCGCACGAGCGGCACGCATCGGCGTTGGGGGTGTATGCCACTTTCATACCGTGAACGCGCTGCTTGAAGCGCTGTACCAGGGTAAGCGACTGATAGTCCTCGTCATCGATACGACGCACCTCGAACACGTTCTCCGGGCAGACACGCACGCAGTCGTCCTTGCCCTCGCATCGTGTCAGATCGACCACCGGGACAATCACACCCGGTGGCTGCTTGCATTCCTCTTGCTCCCTGACAATCATGTTCAGCTGTCCTGATGCCAACCATGCCGTGAGCGGGCTGATTCATGCCATTTGGCCCGCTCCTCAGGCGTCATGGCCTGCCACTTGCGCCAGTGGCGACCACGCTGCCAGCCGCCACCACGAAAACCTCCGAACAGAATCCGGCTGAGAATCAGCAAACCTACGGCGTGCAGATAGTCGATGTTCGAAGCACCGGCAAGCAGGCCTGGGATGACGGCATTCCAGAGCAACATCACGACCGCTGACAGTATCGCGACGATCACCAGCACCAATCCGATCTTGCCGACCACCCAGAATCTCATTCTCATGATTTCATTCCTTCACATCTCCAGTTCTTCGTAGACGCCCTGCAAACGAGAGCGTAAAAACAAGACGGCGTATCGCTTGCGCGCCAACAAGGTGTTGATTGGAACGCCACTGCTCGCCGCCATCTCCTTGAAACTGATCCCTTCGAGTTCGTTCGCCACAAATACCTCACGCTGATTGTCGGGCAGCTCGGCGAGCGCGCTGCGCAACTCCTCGAGCACCAAGGACCTGGCGTAAAGAGCCTCGGGACCGTCGTCGAGCGCTGGCAGTTCAAGCTCCAGCTGGACTTCTGCACCCTCTTCGTCGAACACGGCCGCACGTTCCACTTCAGGACGATGGCGACGCCGCCGGAAGCGGTCGATGATCCGGTTGCGCGCGACCTGAAACAGCCAAGCGCTCACCTGTTCGATCGGCTCCGGCAGGCGATACGCCTCGGTCAGCTCTTCAAACACCTCCTGCAGGATATCGTCGGCCTCGCTGGCATCGTCCACTCGCCGACGAATGAAACTGCCCAGCCTGCCGCGCTCCCTCAATACCGTTGCGCTGATCTCGCTGTCTCGATCGCTCATCTAGCTCGCTGGTGAAACAGGCCCATACCTGTAATAACGCCTGGCACGCGCGAATATTGTGAGGCCATGGCGAATTTGGCTGTTGCAGCCCAAAATTGGCGCTGGCAGTCGCGCTTGCTCTGCGATCCTGGTGTTAAACGATGCTTGATCGGTGCCTGAGCGGCGGCCGCCGCCAGCGCGCATAGAACTTGGACGATTGGCGGACCGGCAGGAAGCCAGGCTGCTGCGCGCCGATCGCTCGGCGCGTGAGCCAGAAGAGTGTCAAGAAGGTTTGAGGTGTTGCTGCGCCTATTCCTGCAGCACGAAAGTGATCGGCAGACGATAACGCCCGGCCGAGCAATGCAGCGTCTTGACAGCGTCAAGCGCCGCACTCTCAAACACCGGGTGACTTGCCGTAACCCCGTCGATCGCGATGGCACCACCCGCGGCAACTGTAAATTCAACTTCGACCTGTCCATGTTGAAGGCCGAGGCGCTTGGCGCGCGCCGGGTAGATGATCGAAGATTCAAGGGATACCGCATTGGAACAGTCGCTTTTCGCAGCACCTCGTCCCTGGGCCGGAACATGGTCGTCGCCATCAACCGCGCCGCCGTGCTCCGACCCAGTGCCTGTGATCGAAGGGGGAGCGATCGGCGGACCGTCGATGATCGCAGGGGGGGCTTTGGGCGGCCCGAACGGTGGCCAGTGACCGTCGAAGACCGGCAGCCTGAAAATATCAGTTCTGGGAGCGGGCTTAAGGGTCGGCTCGATGAGCGGCAGTTCCTTCTGCTTGGGCTTCTCCACAGGGATCACGCGCACCTGTAACGGCAGCGGCCCCACGCTCTGGCTTCGATGCGAGTTCAGGCCGTTCAGGAATGCATAGATCAAGAAAATATGGAGCAGCACGACGAAAGACAGTCCGGCGAAGTGCTGGGAACGTGGTTGTCCGGCGAAACGCACCATGCTGGTTCTCCTGATGCAAGAAGGCAGGCGATCAAAAGCAAGGAGCACACCAACTGCGACGGGTCTGCGCGTGAATCCGGGTTCTGGTGACCGTTTCGTCGCAGCGGTCACCGCATCGCAGCAGTGTGTCAGTGCTTGGCGGGCGCAGCGCTGGGCACGGGCGGCGGATCGACGTGAATCGCCTTTACAGTTTTTAAATACACCGCAATCGCGTTCCGGTCGTCGTCAGTCAGCTTCGAGGTGCCGCGCACCACCGCTTTCATTCCCGAGCCGACCTGGTCAGAGTCGGGTGTCATACCGGTCTTCAACAGGCGCTGCATGTCGGTAATGCTCCAGCCGCCGATCCCGGTATCGACATCCGATGTGATATTGGGCGCATTCTGGCCATCGGGTCCGCCGATATTTCCAGAAAACGCCATGCTCTTCTTGAGCGCACCGAACACGTTGCGTGGGGTATGACATTCCTCGCAATGGGCCACTGCGTGCACCAGATAGTTGCCTCGATTCCAGACCGCATCATGCCCGGCATCAGGCTGCATGGCACCTGCTGTGAAAAATAGGGTTCTCCAGCCAAGCATCAACGTGCGAAGACCAAAAGGGAACTTCAACTGGTGTGGCAGGTTCGCTTCGTGAACCGCGGGCAGCGTCATGAGGTAGGCGTAGATGTCAGCGATATCGCTGTCACTCATGCGTGTGAACGACGGATAGGGAAATACCGGGTACAGATATTCATTGTGACGGCCACGTCCGTCACGAATCGCCCTGGCAAAGTCCGCCTCGCTCCACGCACCAATTCCGTCATCGGCGTCCGGCGTGATGTTGGGCGCACGAAACCTGCCAAACGGCGTGTCCAGTCCAAGACCTCCTGACATCACGGCACTGTTCTTT